>NZ_JBEPNE010000028.1:0-49812 GCF_040546125.1 Pseudomonas sp. UYEF17 | reverse complement strand
ACCGAGGCGCGCATTCTACGCTTTCCTCATTTGCTGTCAAGCGTTTATTTTGAAGTTTTTTGCGAGAAACTCGTTTAGCTTCAAACACTTGACTCAACAGGGTGGCTGGCTTTGCTTCGCTACCGCGTTGGAGTGGTGCGCATTATAGGGCGGCGTTTCAGGAGGTCAACCTTTAATTTCAATAATTTAGGTTTTTTTGAAAAAGACCGCGTCAGGGCCGCCAGGTGCTCGATCTCACAGGCGCCAGAAAACTCATGGCCGGCACCTTGCCCCACACCCTCATAATTGCGCACTATATTGCTCACCCCACCCCGCTCAAGGATCGCTGCACAGAAATGAACACCCAGCCCCGCAGCCTGGCCGCTACCCTCTTCCCGATCGGCCTGCTGCTCATCGCCATGGCATCGATACAGTCCGGTGCCTCCCTGGCCAAAAGCATGTTCCCCCTCATCGGCGCCCAAGGCACCACCACCCTGCGCCTGATCTTCGCCAGCATCATCATGCTGCTGATCCTGCGCCCGTGGCGTGTGCGCATGACCCGCAACACCCTGCGCAACGTCATCATCTACGGCATGGCGCTGGGCGGCATGAACTTCCTCTTCTATATGGCCCTGCAAACGGTACCGATCGGCATCGCCGTGGCACTGGAGTTCACCGGCCCGCTGGCCGTGGCGATCTTCTCCTCGCGCCGGCCGATCGACTTCCTGTGGATTGCGCTGGCCATCGTCGGCCTGCTGCTGTTGCTGCCGGCCGGCCATGGCGGGCAGGCCCTCGACCCGGTCGGCGCAGCCTATGCCCTGGGCGCGGGCGTGTGCTGGGCACTGTACATCCTGTTCGGGCAGCGGGCCGGGGCCGAGCATGGTATCCAGAGTGCCGCACTGGGCGTTGTGGTCGCCGCGCTGTTCGTTGCCCCCATCGGTATCGCCCACGCCGGCAGCGCATTGCTCACTCCCGCCGTGATCCCCATGGCCCTGGGCGTCGCGGTGCTGTCCACCGCCCTGCCCTACAGCCTGGAAATGGTTGCCCTCACGCGCATCCCGGCACGCACCTTCGGCACCCTCATGAGCATCGAACCAGCCTTCGGCGCACTGTCCGGCCTGCTGTTCCTGGGCGAGGTCCTGACGATTACCCAGTGGCTGGCCATCCTGGCGATCATTACCGCGTCGGTTGGCACCACCCTGTCCATGCGCAAGGAACCCAGCCCGGCCGTCGCGGCAGACTGATATGAGAAATATTTTCATTTGAGACAGGATTAATGATTGTAGCGACCCGTCTCGCTCATTAAGCTGTCACAGAATCATCATCTTTACGCTATCTACTGGACCGAACACGGACGCTGGGGAAATTTCAGGAAGAACCGAAGCGATAACGACAGGGCCTGGCAGCTGATCCGCCCTGCATTTAAGGACAGGAATGAAACGTATTTTGCTCATCCTGGCCATCTTGGCTATTGCTGGATGTGCCGCCACGGCCAAGACTGAGGTCAAAAGGGGCAAGAAGGGCCTGCATATCAATTGCTCCGGCCTGTCTTCCTCGTGGGACAACTGCTACAGCAAGGCCGCAAGCTCCTGCAGCACGCGCGGCTACCGGGTCATTGCACGCTCGGGCGATAGCGATGAAGAACCCGGTGATTACTTGTTCGGCATCAACCCGGCGGGTTACACCAGCCGCAGCATGATCGTCATCTGCAAGTAGAAAAAAAGGGCAGCTCGCAAGCTGCCCTTTTCATTTGCCGCCTTACAAGGGCACGGTACGCGCCTCCAGCCAGGCCAGCGCGTCCCCCTTGAGCAACGGCGCCAGGCGCTCGCGTACCCTGGCGTGATAGCCGTTCAACCAGTCCAGCTCTTCCCTGGCCAGCAGTTCGGGCACCAGGCAGCGGGTATCGATCGGGCACAGCGTCAGGGTCTCGAAGTTCAGGAAGTCGCCGAAGGCGCTCTTGCCGGCCTCGCGGTTAACCACCAGGTTCTCGATGCGCACACCCCACTGCCCTGGGCGGTACGTGCCCGGCTCGATCGAGCTGATCATGCCCACCTGCATCGCCGTCTGCGGCGTGGGCGCCGCTTGGTAGGCAATGACCTGCGGCCCCTCGTGCACATTCATGAAGTAACCCACCCCATGCCCGGTGCCGTGGCCGTAATCCACCTGGTCAGCCCAGATCGGTGCCCGGGCAATGGCATCGAGCAACGGCGACAGCACGCCACGCGGGAAGGTGGCCCGCGACAAGGCGATCATGCCTTTGAGCACGCGCGTGCAATCCTGCTTCTGTGCAAGGCTCGGGTTGCCCACCGGCACCATGCGGGTGATGTCGGTGGTGCCGCCAAGGTACTGCCCACCCGAATCGATCAGCAACAGACCATCGCCCTCGATGACCGCATGCGACTGCTCGGTGGCACGGTAATGCGGCATCGCGCCATTGCCATTGAAGGCGGCAATGGTCGAGAAGCTCAACGACACGAAGCCTGGGCGGCGGGCACGCGCGGCACTCAACTGCTCGTCGACCGTCAGTTCGGTAACCCGCTCCCGACCGAGGTTGGCCTCGAGCCAGGCGAAGAACTCGCACAAGGCCGCGCCGTCCTGCTCCATCACCTGGCGGATGTGCACCAGATCGTCATCACCTTTGCACGACTTGCTCAGGGTGCTGGGGTTGAGCCCCTCGACCAGTTCCACCCCGGCCGGCAGGTTATCCAGCAGGCCGCAGGTTACCCGGGCCGGGTCGACCAGCAATCGGCTGCCGGCCGGCATGGCGGCAAGGGCCTTGCCTGCTTCGGCGTAGTCGCGCGCCTCGATACCATCGGCCGCCAGCACCTGGCGTAGATGTTCGTCGAGCTTGTCCTGGCCGACGAACAGGATGGCCTGCTGCTGGCTGATCAAGGCAAAGGCGACGAACACCGGGTTATAGGACACATCGCTACCGCGCAGGTTGAACAGCCAGGCAATGTCATCCAGGGTAGCGATGAAATGCCAGTCGGCCCCCTTGGCCTGCACGCTCTGGCGCAACTGCGCCAGCTTCTCCGCACGGCTTACCGTGGCGTGCGGTGGCAAATGCTGGTAGACCGGGTTGCCTGGCAGCGCCGGGCGCCCTTCCCATACCTGGCCCAGCAGGTCCTTGTCAGTCACCAGTCGCGCCCCGCGCGCCTTCAGCCGTTCGCCAAGCTGGCGCGCCGAAGCCAGGGCCATGACCGCACCGTCTACCGCCACGCTGCCATTGGTCTCGACGTGATCGCCCAGCCATTCCAGCGCACCAGGCTTGCCCGGCAACAGCTTCATCAGCTCGATGCCGCTGCCAGCCAGCTCGTGTTCCGCCTGTTCCCAGTAGCGGCTATCGACCCACAGCCCGGCAAAGTCAGCCGTGACCACCAGCGTGCCGACCGAGCCGTGGAAACCCGACAGCCACTGGCGCCCTTGCCAGTAACCGGGCAGGTATTCGGAAAGATGGGGGTCGGCCGAGGGTACCAGCAAGGCATCGATGCCCTCTGCGGCCATGGCCTGGCGAACCTGCGCCAGGCGCTGCGGCACGCTTTGCCCAAAGGTGGTCTGAACGTTCATGCGCTCTCCTGCGGCTACATCACGGTTTATCCAGTGTGCCGATAATGGAACAGCCGCCGAAGCCCTGCAATCGTGGCGACCGACACACGGCATGCATTGCCCGTCACGCCCTGCGCATACCGGACATTTCCTACAGACGGGCCAGGACCACCGATCAAGTTCCGCTGAACTTCCTCAAAGCACCGGCTTCACACTCAGTACATTCATTGCACACAGGCAAATGACCATGCCCAATGCCTGCGCCCCTAAAAGCGGCGTGGTGCTGCTCGACACCCGCGCGCACACCCCCGACCACGAGCATGCCGTGCATCTGAAGCTTGCCGATGGCCTGGCCCTCCTGCTGGGCTGCCCGCACGTGCAACCCGGCCAGCCACCAAGCGCCACCGATGGCTACTACTACCTGCCCACCGAAACCCTGGTCGATCCCAAGCGCCATGCCGCCCTGGGCATCTGCAGCGAGCAGGACCTGTTCGGTGGCCTGGTCGCACACCCCTACATGGCGACCAAGGCGATCTCTCACCCGTTGCCGGCCGGGGCCAGTTTCCCGCCGGGCTGGACCGATGCCTTCGCCCGCCAAGCCAGCGACGCCCTGCTGCGCGGCTACACCGTGTTCAGCAAGGCTGATGCGCGCACCGCCGCACAGCTGTTGTTGGCGGACGGCCCGTTGCGAATCAAGCCGGTACTGGCCTGCGCAGGCCGTGGGCAACAGGTCATCACCACGGCCGATGAGCTGGAACCGCTGCTGGCCGGCATGGATGACCAGGACCTTGCGCTATGGGGGCTGGTGCTCGAGGAGGACCTGAGCGAAGTGCAAACCTTCAGCGTCGGGCAGGTACGCGTCGCCGGCCTGACCTGCAGCTATCACGGTACCCAGCAACTGACCCGCGACCATCAGGGCACAGAAGTGTATGGCGGCTCCGACCTGGTAGTGGTGCGCGGTGACTATCAGGCACTGCTGCAACTGCCGCTGGACGAGCCGCTGCGCCTGGCCATCAACCAGGCGATGGCGTACGAGCAGGCCGCCGAGCAGCACTTCCCCGGCTTCATCGCCTCACGGCGCAACTACGACATCGCACGCGGCGTCAACCCCCTGGGCCACCTGCGCAGCGGCGTACTCGAGCAATCCTGGCGCCTGGGCGGAGCCAGCAGTGCCGAGCTGCTGGCCTTGCAGGCGTTCGCTGACGACCCGGCATTGCAACGGGTGCGTGCCTCTACCCATGAAGTGTTCGGCACCCCCGAACTGCCCACTGACGCCACCCTCTTTTACCAAGGAAACGACAGTGAACTCGGACAACTCAGCAAATTCGCGCGGATTCGTGAACATGACCATTCAGAGTGAAACCGTTGAACTGCAGGTCGAGGATGACAGCATCGTCGGCACCCTGGTCAGCCCCGGCAGCAAGATGCCCGGCATCCTCTTCGTCCACGGGTGGGGTGGCAGCCAGCAACGCGACCTGGCCCGCGCCCGGCATATCACCGGGCTGGGCTGCGTGTGCATGACCTTCGACCTGCGCGGCCACGAAAAAACCGAAAGCCAACGGCTGACGGTCACCCGCGAACAGAACCTGACCGACCTGCTGGTGGCCTACGACCGGCTGGTAAGCCACCCGGCCGTCGACACCAGTGCCATCGCCATCATCGGCAGCAGCTACGGCGGCTACCTGGCCACCCTGCTGACCCGTGAGCGGCCGGTCAAATGGCTGGCCCTGCGGGTACCCGCGATGTACTGGGACGACGAATGGAACCTCCCCAAGCAAACCCTCGACCGGCAACGGTTGAACGCCTACCGTCAGCGCCCGCTCGGCCCGGCGGACAACCGCGCACTGGCAGCCTGTGCCGAGTTCGGTGGCGATGTACTGCTGGTGGAGTCCGAGCAGGACGACTATGTGCCGCACAGCACCTTGATGAGCTACCGCTCGGCATTCGTCAGCGCCCATTCGCTCACCCACCGCATCGTCGACGGTGCCGACCACGCGTTGTCCAGCGAAGAGAGCCAGAAAGCCTACAGTTCGATCCTGGCGGCATGGATCAGTGAAATGGTCGTTGGCGCCCGCCTGGACCGCTACCCGCACTACGCGCCCTGGTATGCCTGAGGCTCGCCCACCTGGCAATGCAGGCCGCCATCGGCGCCGCGCACCAGGCTACGCAGGGTCTGGTAGGCAGCAAAGTTGACCCCACGCGCCTGATGCTGGCCAAGCAGTTCGAGGAAAGGTTCCCCGACGAAATAAACGGCCGCCGCTGCCCACGCCTGGCGGGACTGCCATTGCAGGTACTGCAGCACCCGGCTGCCATCGTCGCTGGCCTGGATGCTGACACCCTGCAGCCCTTCGCAACGCGCGGCCAGCGCTTCGCTGCGCGCCACCAGCGCCTGGGCCAACGCCTGCTGGAACCTGCCGGGTACTTCGTATTCGATCATCTGGGTAAACCACAGGGCATGGGATGTTGCCGTCATGAACGGTCTCCTGGTGACGGACGCCTACAGCGCGATGCCGAGCAGGGTAAAACCTCAAGTTATGTCAAGGTCAAGCGGTTTTCCGCACCGGGAACGCACCCGCGCCCTAACCCGATACCGCGAAGCGCCGCCGGTAATCACTCGGGGTCAGGCCGGTGATGCGCTGAAACACCTTGCGAAACGCTCCCGGGTCCTGGTAACCGACGCCCCAGGCGATCTGCTCGACATTGCGCCGGGTGAACTCCAGCAAGCGGCACGCCCGCCCCACCCTCACCTGCTGGCAGTACTCGGTTGGCCGTAGCCCCGTGGCAGCACGAAAACGCCGCAGGAAGGTGCGTTCCTCCAGCCCCGCGCACGCAGCCATGCTGGCCAGGTCGGCATCCTGCCCACCGTTGCCCTGCAACCAGTGCTGCACTTTCAGCACCGCCTCATCGCCATGGTCCAGGCGTGGATTGAACACTGCACCAGGCAGCGGCGCCGCGACCGGATCGACCGCCAGGTAGCGGGCAGTTTCCCGCGCCACCGTCGCGCCCATGAAGCGCTCCAGCAAGCGCAAGCCCAGGTCGGTCCAGGCCATCAGCCCAGCCGAGGTGACGATGTCGCCATCGTCCAGCAACGGTTGCTGGGCCTCGACCCGCACCTTGGGAAAACGCTGGGCAAGCGAATGCACGTAGTTCCAGTGAGTGCAGGCCGGGCGCCCGTCGAGCAGGCCACTGGCGGCGATGAAGAACACCCCGATGCACACCGATGCCAGCACCGTGCCGTGCCCGTGCAACTGGCATAACGACGCACGATGGCGCTCAAGCAGCTCACCGTGAGGCGCCGACTCCAGGCTCGGCGGAATGATCAGCACCCGCAGATCGGCCGCGGCGGCAGGTGGGCTCTCAGGGGCAGGCTGCAACTGCCCCGCCTCGTCTGCCTGCCAGAAGCTGATACGCACCGATGGCAACTCGACGGCCCCCAGTTCGGCGACCACCCGATTGGCCACCAGGAACAGGTCGGCCAGCCCATGCACGGCAGCACGTTGCGCGCCGGGGTACAGCAGCAGGCCGATGTCCAGGCTGGCGGGGTTGTCAGTTTTTGCCTGCATAGTGTCGTTCGCGCCAATCCTCAGGTCAGTGCACACAGCCTATAACTAACGTCATCCAACGACTACTGCCACAGGAGGCAGCATGAGCAAGCAGGCGCTGATCATCATCGACATCCAGAACGACTACTTCCCGGGCGGCAAATGGACCCTCGATGGTGCCGACCAGGCAGCCGACAATGCTGCCCGCCTGTTGGCGGCGGCGCGTCAACGGGGCGACCTGGTGGTGCATGTGCGGCATGAGTTCGACAGCGCCGATGCGCCGTTCTTCGCGCCAGGCTCGCAGGGTGCGGCGATCCATGCCAAGGTCGAGCCTCAGGCCGGTGAACCGGTGGTGCTCAAGCACAAGGTCAACGCCTTCCTCGGTACCGACCTTGAGCACACGCTGGACCGGCATGGCGTCGAGGCCCTGACCATCGTCGGCAGCATGAGCCACATGTGCGTCGACGCCGCCACCCGGGCCGCGGCCGACCTGGGTTACGACGTGACCGTGGCGCACGACGCCTGTGCCACGCTGCCACTGGAGTTCGATGGCAAGCAGGTGCCGGCGGCGCAGGTGCATGATTCGGTGATGGCGGCGTTGGCGTTTGCCTATGCCAAGGTGGTCAGGACCGATGAGTTGCTGAATAGCTGATCAGGCTTGCTCAGCACCTGTGGGAGCGGGCGTGCCCGCGAATCAGGCGACGCGGAGGATGGCACCGGCTCCGCCGGTGTTCGCGGGCATGCCCGCTCCCACAGGTGGTGCAGCCCTGCGCGCTCTTAGATCACCACATTGCGCACAAACCGCACCGCAACCGCCCCATCGTTGCGATAGGCATACCGGCAATTGCTGGGAAACACATGGAACTGCCCGACCTGCAGGCGATGCTCGGCCCCTTCGATAATCAGCGTCAGTTGCCCTTGCGCCACATAGATCTGCTCGCTCCAGCCCTCGGCATCAGCCTCGCTGGAATAGCACTCGCCCGGTGCCAGGTTCCATTCCCACAGCTCCACCTCGCGCCGCGCCACACTGCTGCCCAGCAGCACCGCCCGGCTCTGCGGGTGCTCCCCGGCCCAGGCCAACTCTTCGATGCGCCCGGGATCACGCTGGTCAGGTGCCTGGATCAGGGTACTGAAAGCCACGCCCAAGGCTTCGGCAATCAGGTCGAGGGTAGTCAGGCTGACATTCTTTTCGCCCGCCTCGATCGCCACCAGCATGCGCCGACTGACACCGGAGCGTTCCGCCAGCGCCGTCTGGCTCATGCCCGCGGCATTGCGCAGGCTGCGTACATTGAGGCTGACATGTTGCAGCACCGATGCCCGGTGCGAGGAATCTTTGTGCACTATATTGCTCACTGGTCGGTATTGCGCAGTATACTGCCCACTTTGCGGCGATTGTGCGCCGCCCCCTCCGAGTGCGCAAGACCATGAGCCAGCCCAACAGCAAACCGACCCCTGCCATTGCCTTTCGCCTGAGCAAGGCCGAACTGGTGCTGGTGTTCATCACCATGCTGTGGGGCGGCACCTTCCTGCTGGTGCACAACGTGATGACCGTCAGCGGCCCGATGTTCTTCGTCGGCCTGCGCTTCGCTGCAGCCGCGCTGTTCGTCGGGGTGGTCTCGGCGCGGGCGCTGCCGGGGCTGACCTTCACCGAACTGAAGGCCGGCATGCTGATCGGGGTGTCGATCATGCTCGGCTACGGCCTGCAGACCATGGGCCTTCAAACCATCAGCAGCAGCCAGTCGGCGTTCATCACCGCGCTGTACGTGCCGTTCGTGCCGCTGCTGCAATGGCTGGTGCTGGGCCGGCGCCCCGGCCTGATGCCCAGCATCGGTATCGGCCTGGCGTTCATCGGCCTGATGCTGCTGGCCGGCCCGGAGGGTGGCAGCCTGCACTTCAGCGAAGGCGAGCTGGTAACCCTGGTCAGCGCCGTGGCCATTGCCGGCGAAATCATCCTGATCAGCCGCTACGCGGGCCAGGTCGATGTGCGCCGGGTCACCGTGGTGCAGCTGGCGACCGCCTCGCTGCTGGCGTTCCTGATGATCGTGCCGACCCAGGAGCGCATACCCGACTTTTCCTGGCTGCTGCTGGCCAGTGCCGTGGGGCTGGGCGCCATGAGCGCGGTGATCCAGGTGGCAATGAACTGGGCGCAGAAGTCGGTCTCGCCCACCCGCGCCACCCTCATCTATGCCGGCGAACCGGTATGGGCCGGGATCGTCGGGCGCATCGCCGGTGAGCGCCTGCCGGGCGTGGCACTGCTCGGCGGCCTGCTGATCGTGATCGCGGTGGTGGTCAGCGAACTCAAGGTGCGCCGCCCGCGCGAGGTGGCCGAAGCACGGGACGTGCAGGATGAAGGCGAACGCCAGGCTGGCCTGTAAAGCCGCCAACTGCGGCTATGCTTTGTAAGAATCTGTTATAAAAAAACAGCTTGTCACAGCCTGTTTGTAGGATTCTGCGACAGCTTGCGTGTTGGTGATCAACCCCTCGGCACGTATGATTCTTTGCAAACTTCTCCAGAATAGAACGCTATGTCATTGATAGTGCTATTGCTTCTGCCGTTCGTGGGCAGTTGCCTGGCAGCCGTGCTGCCGCACAACGCACGTAACGCGGAGTCCATTCTCGCCGGGCTCGTGGCCCTGGTCGGCACTGTCCAGGTAGCACTGCTGTACCCTCAGGTTGCCCACGGTGGCGTGATTCGCGAAGAATTCCTCTGGCTGCCCAGCCTGGGGTTGAACCTGGTGCTGCGCATGGACGGCTTCGCCTGGCTGTTCTCGCTGCTGGTGCTGGGCATCGGTACGCTGGTGTCGCTGTATGCCCGCTACTACATGTCGCCACAAGACCCGGTGCCGCGCTTCTTCGCCTTCTTCCTCGCCTTCATGGGCGCCATGCTCGGCCTGGTGATCTCCGGCAACCTGATCCAGCTGGTGTTCTTCTGGGAACTCACCAGCCTGTTCTCGTTCCTGCTGATCGGTTACTGGCACCACCGTGCCGACGCCCGCCGCGGCGCCTACATGGCGCTGATGGTCACGGGCGCGGGCGGCTTGTGCCTGCTGGTGGGTGCCCTGCTGCTCGGCCATGTGGTCGGCAGCTACGACCTGGACAAGGTCCTGGCTGCCGGCAACACCATCCGCCAGCATGCGCTGTACCCGGTGCTGCTGCCACTGATCCTCATCGGCGCCCTGAGCAAGAGCGCACAATTCCCCTTCCAGTTCTGGCTGCCCCATGCCATGGCAGCGCCCACCCCGGTATCGGCTTACCTGCACTCGGCGACCATGGTCAAGGCCGGGGTGTTCCTGCTGGCGCGCCTGTGGCCGGTGCTGTCGGGCAGCGAGGAGTGGTTCTGGATCGTCGGCGGTGCCGGCGCCCTCACCCTGCTGCTCGGCGCCTTCGCCGCCATGTTCCAGAACGACCTCAAGGGCCTGCTGGCGTACTCGACCATCAGCCACCTGGGCCTGATTACCCTGCTGCTGGGCCTGAACAGCCCGCTGGCCGCGGTCGCGGCGGTGTTCCACATTCTCAACCACGCCACCTTCAAGGCCTCGTTGTTCATGGCCGCTGGCATCATCGACCACGAAAGCGGTACCCGTGACATCCGCCGCCTCAGCGGGCTGATACGCCTGGTGCCATACACCGCCACCCTGGCCATGGTGGCCAGCGCCTCGATGGCCGGCGTGCCGTTGATGAACGGTTTCCTGTCCAAGGAAATGTTCTTCGCCGAAACGGTGTTCATCAGCTCCACTGCCTGGGTCGAGGCCACGCTGCCGGTGATCGCCACCCTGGCCGGCACCTTCAGCGTGGCCTATGCCCTGCGTTTCACCGTCGATGTGTTCTTCGGCCCCACGGCGCAGGACCTCCCGCACACCCCGCACGAGCCGCCACGCTGGATGCGTGCGCCGGTCGAACTGCTGGTGCTCACCTGCCTGGTGGTGGGCATTTTCCCTGCCCAGTCGGTCGGCCCGCTGCTGGCCGCCGCCGCCCTGCCGGTGGTGAGCGGCACCCTGCCGGAATACAGCCTGGCTATCTGGCATGGCTGGAACGCGCCACTGATCATGAGCCTGGTGGCCATGAGCGGCGGTATCGTGCTGTACCTGCTGCTGCGCAAGCAGCTGCGCCTGGGCCGCTTCCCCTACCCGCCGGTGATCGAGCGTTTCAACGGCAAGCGCCTGTTCGAACACGGCCAGGTGCAACTGATGCTGCTGGCGCGGCGCATCGAGCGCCTGCTCACCAGCCGCCGCCTGCAGTCGCAGCTGTTCATGCTGGTGCTCGCCGCCTTCCTCGCCGGCCTCACCCCCATGCTCTACAGCGGCCTGAGCTGGGGCGACCGGCCGAAGATTCCAGGCTCGGGCGTGTTCGTCGCGCTGTGGCTGATCGCGATTGCCTGTGCCATCGGCGCCGCCTACCAGGCCAAGTATCACCGTTTGGCGGCGTTGATCATGGTCAGCGTCTGCGGCCTGATGACCTGCATCACCTTCGTCTGGTTCTCCGCGCCCGACCTGGCCCTGACCCAGCTGGTGGTGGAAGTGGTCACCACCGTACTGATCCTGCTCGGCCTGCGCTGGCTGCCGCGGCGGATCGAAGGCGTATCGCCGCTGCCGGGCAGCCTGGAGCGTGCGCGCATGCGTCGCCTGCGCGACCTGCTGCTGGCGGTGCTGGTAGGTGGCGGCATGGCCGTGCTGTCCTACGCCATGCTCACCCGGCCGACGCCGAACGACATTTCCTCGTTCTACCTGAGCCGGGCCCTGCCCCAGGGCGGTGGCACCAACGTGGTCAATGTCATGCTGGTCGACTTCCGTGGTTTCGATACCCTCGGTGAAATCACCGTGCTGGTGGCCGTGGCGCTGACCGTGTTCGCCCTGCTGCGGCGCTTCCGCCCGCCGAAGGAAAGCATGCAACTGCCGGCGCAGCAGCGCCAGCTGGCACCCGACGTGGTCACCGACCTGATCAACCCTCGGCATGCCACCGACACCGCCCTGGGCTTCATGATGGTGCCTGCGGTGCTGGTGCGCCTGCTGCTGCCGATCGCCCTGCTGGTGTCGATGTATCTGTTCATGCGTGGCCACAACCAGCCCGGTGGCGGCTTTGTCGCCGGCCTGGTGATGTCGGTGGCGTTTATCCTGCAGTACATGGTGGCCGGCACCCAGTGGGTCGAGGCGCAGATGAGCCTGCGCCCGCTGCGCTGGATGGGCACCGGGCTGCTGTGCGCAACCCTGACCGGCGCGGGCGCCATGCTGCTGGGCTACCCGTTCCTCACCACCCATACCGCCCACCTGCACCTGCTGTTGCTCGGCGATGTGCACGTGGCCAGCGCGCTGTTCTTCGATGTCGGCGTGTTTACCGTGGTGGTCGGCTCGACCCTGCTGATCCTCACTGCCCTGGCGCACCAGTCGGTGCGCGCCTACCGCCCGGGCAACCCGGCGAAAACCAGCCAAGCAGGAGCCGCCTGATGGAAGAAGTGATTGCAGTTGCCATCGGCGTTCTGGCCGCCTCGGGGGTGTGGCTGATCCTGCGTCCGCGAACCTATCAGGTGATCATGGGCCTGTGCCTGCTGTCGTACGGGGTCAACCTGTTCATCTTCAGCATGGGCAGCCTGTTCATCGGCAAGGAACCGATCATCAAGGACGGCGTGCCCCAGGACCTGCTGCACTACACCGACCCGCTGCCGCAGGCCCTGGTGCTCACCGCCATCGTCATCAGCTTCGCCATGACCGCGCTGTTCCTGGTGGTGTTGCTGGCCTCGCGCGGCCTGACCGGTACCGACCACGTGGATGGCCGGGAGCGTGACGAATGAGTGGCATGAGCCAATTGATCATCGCGCCCATCCTGCTGCCCCTGGTGACCGCGGCAGTGATGTTGCTGCTGGGCGAGAAACACCGGCAGATAAAAGCCCGGCTGAACCTGCTGTCGACCTTCGCCGGCCTGGCCATCGCGGTTAGCCTGCTGCTGTGGGTGCGCACCCAGGGCCAGGCGGAATCGATCGGTGTCTACCTGCCAGGCAACTGGCCGGCGCCGTTCGGCATCGTGCTGGTGGTCGACCACCTTTCGGCCCTGCTGCTGACCCTCACCGGCATCATCGGCTTCAGTGCCCTGCTGTTTGCCCGCGCCCGCTGGGACGGTGCCGGGGCCAGCTTCCACGCACTGTTCCAGATCCAGCTGATGGGCCTGTACGGCGCCTTCCTCACCGCCGACCTGTTCAACCTGTTCGTGTTCTTCGAGGTGCTGCTGGCCGCTTCCTATGGCCTGCTGCTGCATGGCTCGGGCCGCGCCCGGGTGCGTGCCGGCCTGCACTACATTGCCATCAACCTGTTCGCCTCGTCGCTGTTCCTGATCGGCGCGGCGATGCTGTATGGCGTGACCGGCACCCTGAACATGGCCGACCTGGCCCTGAAGATTCCGCTGGTGCCGGAGGCCGACCGTGGCCTGCTGCACGCCGGCGCGGCGATCCTGGCCATGGCCTTCCTGGTCAAGGCCGGCATCTGGCCGCTGAACTTCTGGCTGGTGCCGGCCTATGCCTCCGCCAGCGCGCCGGTGGCTGCGCTGTTCGCCATCATGACCAAGGTCGGCCTGTATGCCGTGCTGCGCCTGTGGACACTGCTGTTCTCCGGGCAGGCCGGGGCCTCGGCGCACTTTGGTGGTGAATGGCTGGTGTACGGTGGCCTGGTCACCCTGGCGGTGGCGGCGGTTTCGATCCTGGCCGCGCAGCGCCTGGAGCGCATGGCCGCCCTCAGCATCCTGGTTTCGGCCGGCACCCTGCTCGGCGCCGTCGGTTTTGCGCAATCGGCGCTGACCGGCGCAGCATTGTTCTACCTGGTCAACTCGACCCTGGCACTGTGCGCACTGTTCCTGCTCGCCGAACTGGTCGAGCGTTCGCGCTCGGCCAACGAAGCACCGCTGGACGACGAAGAAGACGCCATGCCGCCACCGCTGGAATCACTGCACCCGCCCAAGGGCATCAACCTCGACGATGAGCAGAAGGTGGTGATCGGCCAGATCATCCCGTGGACCATGGCCTTCCTCGGCCTCAGCTTCATCGCCTGCGCCCTGCTGATCATCGGCATGCCGCCGCTGTCGGGCTTTGTCGGCAAGCTCAACTTGATCAGCGCGCTGTTCAACCCACTGGGGCTGGGCGTACCTGCCGAGCGGCCGCTGGGCACGGCGGGCTGGGGCCTGGTGGCGTTGCTGATCCTGTCTGGCATGGCCTCGCTGATCGCCTTCGGCCGCGTCGGCATCCAGCGTTTCTGGAAGCCTGAGGAACGCCCGTCGCCGGTGCTGCGCCGTTATGAATGCCTGCCCATCGTCATCCTGCTCGGCCTGTGCATCATCCTCAGCTTCAAGGCCGAACCGCTGCTGCGCTACACCCAGGACACCGCCGCCAGCCTGCAGGCCCCCGACGCCTATATCGAAGCCGTGATGGCCGCCCGGCCGATTCCTGGCCCCACCTCGCTCGACGTACAGGTGCAGCCATGAATCGACTGTTCCCCGCACCGCTGTTATCGGTTTCGCTGTTCGGCCTGTGGCTGTTGCTGAACCTGTCGGTCAGCCCCGGCAACCTGCTGCTGGCTGCCGCGCTTGGCGTGCTGGCGCCGCTGCTGATGGCACCGCTGCGCCCGCAGCATGCCCATGTGCGACGGCCGCTGGCCATCGCACGGCTGATTGGCCGGGTCGGCATCGATGTGATCATGTCCAACCTGCTGGTTGCCCGTGGCGTGCTGCGCGCCGGCAAGCAGCCGCCGCGCTCGGCGTTCGTGCACATCCCGCTGGCCCTGCGCGACCCGCATGGCCTGGCGGCGCTGTCGATGATTACCACGGTGGTGCCCGGCACGGTCTGGTCCGAGCTGGCGCTGGACCGCAGCGTGTTGCTGCTGCATGTGTTCGATCTGGACGATGAGGCGGCCTTCATCCAGCACTTCAAGGACACCTACGAACGCCCGCTGATGGAGATTTTCCAATGACAGGCCTGCTCGCCAACGCTGTCCTCGCCAGCCTGTTCATCTTCGCCCTGGCCATGGCCCTGGCGCTTATCCGGCTGTTCCGCGGCCCGTCCGCCCAGGACCGGGTGCTGGCGCTGGACTACCTGTACATCCTGGCCATGCTGACCATGCTGGTACTGGGAATCCGTTATGCCAGTGACACCTACTTCGAAGGTGCCCTGCTGATTGCGCTGTTCGGTTTCGTTGGCTCGTTTGCCCTGGCCAAGTTCCTGCTGCGCGGTGAGGTGATCGAATGACTGAAACCCTGCAACTCCCCTTCTGGCTGGAGCTGGTCACTGCCGCGCTGCTGCTGACCGGCAGCCTGTTCGCCCTGATCGGTGCCGTGGGCCTGTTGCGGCTGAAGGACTACTTCCAGCGCATGCACCCGCCGGCTCTGGCCTCGACCATTGGTGCCTGGTGCGTGGCACTGGCCTCGATCATCTACTTTTCCTGGCTCAAGGAAGCCCCGGTACTGCACGCTTGGCTGATTCCGATCCTGCTGTCGATCACCGTACCGGTGACCACACTGTTGCTGGCCCGGGCGGCGCTGTTCCGCAAGCGCATGGCGAAAGAGCCGGTCCCTGAAGAAGTCAGCAGCGGCCGCGATCGAGGCAACTGAAAGGTTGCCGCCTCACCCTTGGGCCAGGCGCTGCAGCTCGCGCCGGACCATGGCCGCATAAGGCGGCGGGCCGAGGCGATACAATTCCCCTGCCACCCAGTTCAACCAGGCGCCCTGCAACTCTTCGCGCCTGGCTAGCAAACGCTCGGCCTCGGCCACGGCATCCGCCTGATGCTGCCGATGGAACTCGGCACGCGTGGCGGGCGCGTCGTCACTGTGGGTCATTCACTGGCCTTGAAGGTGGTCAGCTCACCTTTGCGCCATTTGGCAACCTTGCCGGTCACCGCCTTGAGCAACTTGCCCAGGCCTTCCTGTACCTGTTGCTGAGCGGCGAACACCAGCATCACACCGTGGCCTTCACGGAACACGATGCCCTCGCCTTCGGGCACCGAGACGAAGGCATAGTCGCCCACGCCATACACGTTCAGCTTGATTTCGCGAAAGCGCATTTCCAGTTTGCCGCCTTCGCGGCTGGGCAGTACGGCGGCGCGAAAGTGGTCGCCCACCTTCAGTTCCAACCGCTGCTTGTCATCGACGACCAATGCGCTTTCGGTGTCGATTTCGGCCATGTACAGGCCTTCGGGACTCTGTTCGGTGACATAGACAAAGCGGCCCTGGAACAGCTGGGCCAATTTACCGCGCAAGTCGCCCAGGGCGAACAACGCATGGGTATCAAGAGTGCTGACTGCCAATGAAGTAATCCTCAACCGGTTACAACCCGCCCTCACCCAAGCTCGGTGAGGCACGGCCATTTCTTATCGATAGGCGAAAAGAGTAATGAAGCGATATGCGAAATGTCTGTGCACGCTGGCGATGCAGCGTGCAGGAATCTTTACTCTGGCTTGCCAGATCTGGCCTCAAATACAGGCTTTCGGCATATTCCCGATTCGGGAAGCGTAATATCTGACAGCAAAACCGCCAGAAAAGATGCGGCAGGCGATGCCAGAGCGCACGTGAGAACGGGCCCTGCAATCCATCAGCGCATTACTGGGGGAAGAATATGCACGAAAACACCGAAATTCGTCGAGAGGCAAAGTACATTTCTTACAGAGGAACGCCCTGAACGACACCCTGTTCGCTCGTCGGCAGCACTCACTGCACTCAAGCCGCCAGGCCCTTCTTCAACTGCTGCTGCCAGGCCGCCTGGCACTCCAGCGCTTCTTCACGGGTGGCGAATGGGGTACCACGGCGTTCGCCATTGACCAGCACCACCCAGCAGATGCGTTTACCCAGCGCACGCAGTATGGCGGGCACACCCGAACCAATCATCACGGCTACATCGACCCGGCTATTCATCATTCCCTCCGGAATTTAATTAGCACCCTAACGATGAAGCCATGATACGCCTGCGTACGGCGCGGAAACAGCGCATCCCGGTACAGCAGTGTTACGTGCGGGGCAACAAAACCGCGGCCGGCAAGAAACGCAAAAAGCCCCAGGGATCGCTCCGTGGGGCTTGGCACACCGCGCGGAGTTACACCTGGCGCTGGTGGCGGTCGAGCTGCTCGTGGCGCTCCTGGGCTTCGATGCAGTACTTGGTGGTCGGGCTGATCAGCAGACGCTTCAGGCCGATTGGTTCACCGCTGTCATCGCACCAGCCGAAGCTTTCGTCGGCAATACGGTCCAGGGCCATTTCCAGCTGCGGCAGCAGGCGCTGGTCGCGGTCGATGGCGTTCACCAGCCAGCTACGCTCTTCTTCGACCGAAGCCACGTCGGCAGGATCCGACGGGGTGTCCAGGCCTTCGATGGTGGCACGGCTCAGCTCGATGCGTTCATGGGTTTCGACTTTCATCGCCTGCAGCAGGCCAGCGAAGAAAGCCAGCTGGTCAGCGTTCATGTAGTCATCGGCCGACATGGCCAGCAACTGTTCCTTGGTCATCGATTTCTCTATGAAAAAATGTGCATTTGGGCGATTCAGGTGCCGCCGACGCCTTGACATCGGCAGCGGAATTCTTCAAGCGCCAACCGGCACTCTTTTACAGGGGGCGGCAGTCTAAGGCGCCGCGTCGCGTGGAGCAACTGCAATTGGGTGCGAATTTGCTTCCATTGCTCGGAATCCGCTGGTCGGTGCATGGATGGCTGGCCCTGGGAGAGGGGCCTGTGGGGCATGGGGGGATTGAGTAGGAGTCACCAATTGCTCGCCACAACATGTTCAGCGCCTGTGAGATCGAGCGCCGCCCGCGCGGCGCTTCGCAGCGCAAGGCTGCTCCTACATTTATTTCGGGCCAATTATTCCTGAGGCGAACGCGCGCGCCCCCTTGGTGTCCACCTCGATATCGTGTCGGACAAACAAGGCGGTCGCGCGCATTGGTACAGGCGTTACTGGCCCGAAACAGATGTAGGAGCAGCCTTGCGCTGCGAAGCGCCGCGTGGGCGGCGCTCGATCTCACAGGCGCCGGACCTCTCAAGGCATGCACCCAGAGGCCCAGCGCAAATCCACAACCAGAATCAACGATCCTTGAACTGCGCCTCGCGCTTGGCAATGAACGCAGCCATTCCCTCTTTCTGGTCTTCGGTAGCAAACGCCGCATGGAACACCCGCCGCTCGAAGCGCACACCCTCGCTTAGGGTGACTTCGAACGCACGGTTGACGCTCTCCTTGACCATCATGCTCACCGGAATCGACTTGCTGGCAATGGTCGCAGCCACCTTCAGCGCCTCTTCCACCAGTTCCGCCTGCGGCACGATACGCGCCACCAGGCCAGCACGCTCAGCTTCCTCAGCCCCCATCAGACGACCAGTCAGGCACAGTTCCATGGCCTTGGCCTTGCCCACCGCACGGGTCAGGCGCTGGGTGCCGCCCATGCCCGGCAGCACGCCAAGGTTGATTTCCGGCTGGCCGAACCTGGCATTGTCCGCCGCCAGGATGAAGTCACACATCATCGCCAGCTCGCAGCCGCCGCCCAGGGCAAAACCGGACACCGCGGCAATGATCGGCTTGCGCCGGTTGGCAATGCGGTCGGAATCGCTGAACAGGTCGTCAACGTAGATTTGCGGGTATTGCAGCTCGGCCATTTCCTTGATGTCGGCACCAGCGGCAAAGGCCTTGGCGGAACCGGTCAGCACCACGCAGCCGATGTTCGGATCGCGCTCGAGCTGGTCCAGGGCCTGGTTGATCTCGCCGACGATCTGCGCGTTCAGCGCGTTCAGCGCCTGCGGGCGGTTGAGGGTAATCAGGCCGACCTTGCCGTGGATGTCCAACAGGATGGTTTCGAATGCCATGCAGTCTGCTCCTTCAAAGATTGCGCGCAATGACCATGCGCTGAATGTCGCTGGTGCCTTCGTAGATCTGGCAAACCCGAACGTCGCGGTAGATCCGCTCCAGCGGGAAGTCACTCAGATAGCCATAACCGCCCAGGGTCTGCAAGGCATCCGAACAGACCTTTTCGGCCATTTCCGAGGCAAACAGCTTGGCCATCGACGCTTCCACCAGCGCCGGGCGCCCGGCATCGCGCAGCGCGGCGGCGTGCAGCACCATCTGCCGGGCCACGGCAATCTTCGTCGCCATGTCGGCCAGGCGGAAGGCCACCGCCTGGTGCTCGATCAGCGCCTTGCCGAAGCTCTGCCGCTCGTTGGCGTAGTCGCGCGCCACTTCGAACGCCGCGCGGGCCATGCCCACCGCCTGCGAGGCGATGCCGATGCGGCCGCCTTCGAGGTTGGCCAGGGCGATTTTGTAGCCCTCACCTTCGGCGCCCAGGCGGTTGGCTACCGGCACACGCACATTATCGAAAACGATCTGGCAGGTATCGGAGGCGTGCTGGCCGAGCTTGTCCTCGACCCGCGCCACATGGTAGCCCGGCGAATCGGTGGGCACGATGAAGGCACTGATGCCGCGCTTGCCGGCGTCCGGGTCGGTCACGGCAAACACGATCACCACCCCGGCGTTCTGCCCGGAGGTGATGAACTGCTTGCTGCCATTGAGCACGTAGTGATCGCCGTCCAGACGTGCACGGGTCTTTAGGCTGCTGGCGTCGGAGCCTGCCTGCGGTTCGGTCAGGGCGAAGGCGCCGAGCATCGCACCGCTGGCCAACGGGGTGAGGAACTGCTCCTTCTGCTGCTCGCTGCCAAAACGCAGGATCGGCACACAGCCCACCGAGTTGTGCACGCTCATGATGGTCGAGCAGGCGCCGTCACCGGCGGCGATTTCCTCCAGGGCCATGGCATAGGCCACGTAGCCGGTGTCGCTGCCGCCCCACTGCTCCGGCACCAGCATGCCGAACAGGCCCAGCTCGGCCATCTCCTCGATGGCCTCCTTGGGGAAGCGGTGTTCCTTGTCCCATTGCTCGGCAAACGGTTTCAGGCGCTCCTGGGCAAAGGCGCGTACCGCGTCGGCGATCTGTTGTTGCTCGTCAGTTACCAGCATGGTTCACCTCAGTACAGGCATTCGACAGCCATGGCCGTGGCCTCGCCACCGCCGATGCAGATGGCCGCCACACCACGGCGCAGGTTGTTCTGGCGCAGGGCCGACAGCAGGGTCACCAGGATGCGCGCGCCGGAAGCGCCGATCGGGTGGCCGAGGGCACAGGCGCCGCCATGGATATTGACCTTGTCGTGCGGCAGGTCGAGGTGCTTCATCGCCGCCAGGGTGACCACGGCGAAGGCCTCGTTGATCTCGAACAGGTCGACCTCGGCCAGGTTCCAGCCGGTGCGTTTCATCAGCTTGTCGATGGCACCGATCGGCGCGGTCGGGAACAGTGCCGGGGTGTCGGCAAAGGCGGCGTGGCCGTGGATCACCGCCAGCGGCTTGAGGCCGCGCTTGTCGGCTTCGGAGCGGCGCATCAACACCAGCGCCGCAGCGCCGTCGGAAATCGAGCTGGAGTTGGCGGCGGTCACCGTGCCGCCTTCGCGGAAGGCCGGCTTGAGCTGCGGGATCTTGTCCAGGCGGGCCTTGGGCGGTTGTTCGTCGTCCTTGATGACGCGCTTCTCCTTGCCCTCGGTGACCTCGACCGGCACGATCTCGGCAGCAAAGCGACCGCTCTTGATAGCGTCCTGGGCGCGGGTCAGCGAGGCGATGGCGAACTGGTCCTGGGCTTCGCGGCTGAAGGCATTGGCCTGGGCGCAGTCTTCGGCAAAGGTGCCCATCAGACGGCCCTTGTCGTAGGCGTCTTCCAGGCCGTCCATGAACATGTGGTCGATGATCCTGCCGTGGCCCATGCGGTAGCCGCCCCGGGCTTTGTCCAGCAGGTACGGTGCGTTGGTCATGCTTTCCATGCCACCGGCCACCACCACATCGGCGGTGCCGGCCAGCAGCAGGTCATGGGCCATGATCGCCGCCTGCATGCCCGAACCGCACATCTTGTTCAGGGTGGTGCAGGTGGTGTGCTTGTCCAGCCCGGCGCCCAGCGCGGCCTGGCGCGCCGGTGCCTGGCCCTGGCCAGCCGGCAGCACGCAGCCGAACAGCACCTGCTCGACACTGGCAGCATCGATGCCGGCGCGCTCCACGGCACCACGGATGGCGGCGCTGCCCAGCTGCGGCGCGGTCAGGCTCTTGAGGTCGCCCTGCAGGCCGCCCATGGGCGTGCGCACGGCGCTGACGATAACGATCGGGTCATTGGCGAGGGTCATGTTCGCTCTCCTTACTTGGCAGCCATGCGCAGTGCACCGTCGAGGCGGATCACCTCGCCGTTGAGCATGCTGTTCTCGATGATGTGGCGGGCCAGCGCGGCGTACTCCTGCGGGCGCCCCAGGCGCGGTGGGAATGGCACGCCGGCGGCCAGCGAGGCGCGTACTTCCTCGGTCATGCCGGCCATCATCGGCGTTTCGAAGATGCCCGGGGCGATGGTCATCACACGGATGCCGAAGCGCGCCAGTTCGCGGGCAGTCGGCAGGGTCAGGCTGGCGATGGCGCCCTTGGAAGCTGCGTAGGCAGCCTGGCCGATCTGGCCGTCATAGGCAGCGATGGAGGCGGTGTTGATGATCACCCCGCGCTCCCCCCCCTCATCGGCAGCCCCTTCGGCCATGGCCGCGGCGGCCAGGCGCAGCAGGTTGAAGCTGCCGATCAGGTTGACGTTGATGACCTTGGCAAAGCTGGCAAGGCCATGCGGGCCCTGCTTGCCCAGCACTTTCTCGGCACCGACGATGCCGGCGCAGTTGACCAGCCCGTGCAGGCTGCCAAAGGCGCTGACGGCCGCATCGACCGCCGCCTGGGCGGCCTGCTCGTCGCTGATGTCGGCCACCGCGAAACGGGCGTTTTCGCCCAGTTCGCGGGCCTTGGCTTCGACGGCCTGGGCATTGAGGTCGACCAGCATGACCTTGGCGCCGGCCTCGACCAGCATCTGCGCGGTGGCAGCACCCAGCCCGGAGGCAGCGCCGCTGACGATGAAGTGTTTGTTGGCTATTTGCATGATCGGTTCCTTTCAGGCGCTGGCAGGGGTGGCCTGTTGCGCTTGTTGTTTGGCGACTTCCTGGTTGCGCAGGATGAAGCGTTGCAGCTTGCCGCTCGGGGTCTTGGGCAGCTCGCTGACGAATTCGATTTCCCTTGGGTAGGCATGGGCGTACAGGCGCTGACGCACGTGCTGGCGCAAAGCTTCTTCAAGCTCGGCGCTGCCCTGGTAACCGCTGGCCAATACCACGAAGGCCTTGATCAGCTCGGTGCGCTCCGGGTCCGGTTTGCCGATCACCGCCGCTTCGATCACCGCCGGGTGCTCGATCAGTGCGCTTTCCACGTCGAACGGGCCGACCCGGTAGCCGGAGGTGGTGATCACATCGTCGCTGCGGCCGACGAAGCTGATGCTGCCGTCCTGGTTCAGCTCGACGGTGTCGCCGCTGAGGTAGTACTTGCCGACGAAGGCTTTGGTCGGCAGGCCGTGGTAGCCCGCGAACCAGCACAGCGGCGACTGCTCGCGGTCGACCGCGAGGATGCCCGGCTGGCCGGCGGGCAGTTCGTTGCCCTGCTCGTCCAGCACCACAATGCGGTGGCCGGGGATGGCAAAGCCGGCCGAGCCGAGGTGTACCGGGTGCTGCAGGCCATGGTGGTTGCACAGCACCATGCCCAGCTCGGTCTGCCCGTAGTGGTCGTGGATGGTCACGCCCAGTTCGTCGGCGAACCAGCGGATCACTTCCGGGTTGAGCGGTTCGCCGGCACTGCTGACCACCCGCAGGCGGCCCTTGATCGGTGCCGAGAAGTCATCCCCGGCGGCAATCAGCAGGCGGTACGCGGTGGGCGAGCCGGCCAGGTTGGTGATGCCCAGCTTGTCGATCACCCGTGCGCAACTTTCAACACTGAACGGGCCATCGTAGAAGGTGGTGGCATGGCCCAGTGACAGCGGGCCGGTGACCGCGTAATACAGGCCATAGGCCCAGCCCGGGTCGGCCAGGTTCCAGAAGTTGTCCTCGGGGCGCAGGTCGATGGCATCGCGCATGTAGCCCTGGAACGCGACGATGGCACGCAGCGGCACTTCCAGCGGTTTGGCCGGGCCGGTGGTGCCGGAGGTGAACATCAGCAGGAACGGGTCGTTGCCCGAGCGCATGACCGGCTCGCATTCGTCTGCGGCATTGTCCAGGCACTGCTGGAAGTCCAGCTCGCCACTGCGGGCATTGACGGTGATGATGGTCGGGCAGGCGTGCACATCGTCCAGCTTGGCGCGGTTGTGGCTGTCGGTGACGACCACGCGGGCGTGGGACTGCTCCAGGCGATGTTCGATGGCCTTGGGGCCGAACGCGGTGAACAGTGGCTGGTACACCGCCCCGAGGCGCCAGGTGGCGAGGATGGTGACCAGCAGTTCGGGGGTGCGCGGCATCAGCCCGGCGACCCGATCACCCGCACCCACGCCTTGCGCTTGGAGCACATTGGCGAAACGGGCAGCCAGTGTTTGCAACTGATCGAAGCTCAACCGCGCACTCTTGCCCTCGCGGTCTTCCCAGACCAGTGCGGTCTTGCCCTCACCGGCATGGCGGTCGCAACATTCGACACAGGCATTGAGGGCTTCGAGGTTGCCATGCAGCGCCGCAGCAGCAGCCTGGCCATGGTCGAACGCACGAGCGGCCTCGGTGTAATCGCGCATCGTCGGACTCCTGGTTTCTTGTTTTTGGAGTTGAACCATCGGTCCGACGATGTTCGCGCCGCGCTGGCGTCGCGGCAATGGCCTAAGTTGTCAAACTGGATGACCGGTTTGGCCGGTGGCCATCAGCCCGGTGCGCGCTCCAGGCTGATCACGTAGTGCTCGGTCAGTTGCAGTTGCAACTCCAGCCGATCGGCCTGCAGCTGCGCATCCAGAGCCTGTTCCTGGTTCAGATACTGTGCTTCACCCAGTTCATCGCGCCTTACCGCCAGTGCCGCCCGCTGCTCCGCAGCGAGTTGCTCAAGGTCATTGAACGGCCGGGCGAAGCGCTGTTGCAAAAAGCGCTGCCAGAATGCGCGCGTGCACAGGTTTGCGACTACATCAACGAGAACGTTCGCCCTTTCCACGGCCGCCTCTGCCGCCTGCAGCCGATGCTCGCTCAACCCTACGGCGGCGGCCCTGAGGCGCATTCTGGCAGGCTGGAACGGCAAACTGAGCCTGGTGCGCAAGCGCACCCTGTAGCGCATTGCCAACGTCGCCAGTACTGCCGGTTCGGCGAAGCCTTCAAGATTTTGCCGCTCGGCCTCGACATACTCGTCAAGGCGGTCCAGACGGTGCAAGGCGCGCCCCAACGCCAGCGACTTCGGACCATGGATCTGAACACCATCGCCTGCCGCGTCGCGCTCGGCATGCAGACGCAGCAGTCGGCTGAACAGTTCGATGGCACCGTTGTCATCCATTACCACATCGTCGGCCGCCAGTTGCACCTGGCGAGCGAATTCGGCGTCTGTCTCCATCATCGACAGGCACTTCCAGCACATGCGCAACAGATAGGCCCTGGGCCAGCTGAAGTCCGCCAGGCCTTGCAGAAGCTCCAGCAGATCGAACAGGCGGGCATTTTCGTCCCGGGTGCTCAGCCGGTCCCAAAGCTCGCCACGCCCTTGGCTGGCGGAGTCGGAACCGACCCACCAGGCGCGGCCGATCTCTTCCTCTGGGTCCTCCAGCAGCGGCTCCAAGGCATAGAGCTTGCCGTAATCGGCCATGCTCAGGCGGTTGCCATCGACCAGGATGCGCTGGCGAAACTCCAGCGGCATGGCCAGCACGCCGTCAGGCACACCCCGCAGGAAATTGTCACGCAGGTCGGCTCGTTGCAGGAAGCCACACAGCTCGAGCCCTCTGGGCCACTCGCTGAGCCCGCAGCGGCGCAAATTCAGCTCGATCAGATGAGGCAGGTGATGGAAGCGCATTTCGTACACCCCCAGCGGGCTGTTGTAGCTCAGGTCGAGGTGGCTGAGCAGCGGCAACCCGTTCAGTGCTTCGATGGCATGGGCATCCAGGCGAATGCGGTTATGCCCCAGGCGCAACCGGCGCAGGTTGGTCAGGTAGCCAAGCCCGCGCGGGCAGCGCAACAGCTGGTTGTGGCTCAGGTCCAGCTCCTGCAGGTAGGTGAATGCCCGCAGAAACTCCTCGTTCACCACCCCGATGGACGTCTCGCTCAGTACCAGGGTGGTGACGTGATAGAAATCGATAGGCGCGGGCATGACCGGCAACGAATCCGTTGGCAGATCATTCAGCACCAGGCGCAGCCCCTGGCGCCTGCCGTCACGGTCGACCACCACATCGTCACCAAGCGCCTGCCAGGCACGCCGTAATCGGTCGGCGAACAGCTGGCGTCGCGCCCGCAAAGTGTCACTCAGCGCAGCCGACACCCAACCATTGAGCGCGCGGTCCAACTGCTCAAAATCGTCCTGCAGCGCCAGGAGCGCATCGGCGACCGACACATTCTGCAGCAGCCAGCGGTCAACTTGCGTTTCCAGCGAATCGCCCAGCCCCGGGAAGAACTGCCTCAGGCCGGCCCGCAGCTGCTCCCTGGGTGTGGTGGGCGGTGATGCGCGCCCACTGAGCAGGTAGCCGACACGGCCATCGGCGAGGCGCTGCCCGGGGTTGAACCAGCGCTCTGTCGGTGCCCAGCCCAGCATGCGGGCGATTTCCTCATGGGTGCCCAGGTGCGCCATGAGCTTCTCGCGCAGGCGCTCGGCATTGGCGTTCTCGGCCAGGCCCAGACGGCCCAGCAGGCTGCGCGATTCGAGCGCGGCCAGCACGGCCTGGAAGATGCACGAGGAAGCAGGCGGCTGCATCGCGAGTTTTCGGCCCTGCCCGTCATACAAGGCAAAGACCCCTTGCTCACGCACCAGCACCCGCTGCTCGGCCGCATCGCCAACCGAACCGATGCGTTTCAACGCCACGGCATCCGCAGCAGCATTGCTCAACGCCAGGCTGAACGCATCAATGGCCTCGACATTCAGCAATGCCAGCACCAACATGCCCGTTTCGTCGCTATATGCACTCGGCAGATAAAACCCTGCCAGCGCCCTGCTCACCTTCGCCTGCGAGCACAACGACCTGGCCTGGGTGGCCAGGCTTTGCGGCAACTTTCCACCACTGACGAACAGCTGGCGAGCCTCGTGACTTGCTCGGTCAGCCAGATCGCGCGCATAGGGCTCAGGCAGCCCCAGCGCCATCAGAGGCTTGAGCAAAGGCTCCGCCGATTCGGGCAGGCGTGTCAGCCGTGCGAACAGCAGGTCGCTCGACCTTGGCCGGTCCGCCAGCACTGCGGCACGCCCTTTTACGCCGCCCGGTCGGGACTCGCACCAGGCCAGCAGCTGCAAGTCCTGATCGGAGACAGTGTCGCGTTCCAGGTTGCGGAAGAACGTGTCGATCCGGGCATCGGCATCGAATGCCCTGAGGGTTTCCCGCAAGGTGGCAGGCGTTCGCCGGTTTTCCACCAGCAGGCCGCGCAGTTCGTCCTCATCGATGCCGGCCATGCGCAAGATCCGCTGCGCCTGCTGGTTATCGAAAGGTTGATCGCGCGGCCAAAGGGTATCGAGCATTTTCGCAGGGTCGCGCCAACACTGCGGCTCATCATGCATCAGGCGCCAGCTGCGTTCGCCATTGTGCAGCACGACCGGGCCGTACGCCTCTTCGCGACCGGGGTGGCGCAGACGCCAGGGGCCATCGGGGTCAGGCCGATGAACTTCGTAGAAGACCCCGTCGGCCTTCATCCAGCGGCGCTCGCCATCGGCATAGGCCCCGTCCGCACCCAAGGTGATCGTTTCAGGGGTCGAGGCAAAGGCTGCCAGATCTCGGGACCACAAACGCCCCGCCCCATTGGCGAGCCTTACCGGCTCCAGCGCCGCGACAAACGCGCTGCGCACGAAGGTGACGCCCACCACAGTCGCGGCGGTGCCCGCCAGTATCTCGGCAACCCCCAGCATGTGCTCCAGCGCCTCGTGCTGATGGCCTCGCAACCAGTCCTGCGTGCCCTCGAAAACCTCCGAGAGGGTCTGGGCCACCAGTTGCCCGAGCAGCAAGCCGCCCACCACCGGAATGAACAGCCCAGCGAGGTTGAGCACATCGAGACCGGCGGCCTTCCACGCCTCATGCCGCTCACGCGATGCGGCTTCATCGGCATCGGCAGTTGCCACCAGCAACAGGCGGCCATCCTGCTTCACCCGGTTGGTCTGCTGTGCAGTCAGCGCCTGGAAAATGTCATGCTGTGGCACGCTGCCATCGAGTTCCAGGTCCGGCTGATCATCCTTCAGGCGGGCCTGCAGCTTGTGCATGAACCCGGCACGCTGATCCAGGCCGATCAACTGGCTGAACGCCTGGCGATAGGGTTCATGGCGCAGCTCGGCCACCAGCGCGCTGTTGATCGAGGCATGGCTGTCGAAGTGTCGCAACGCCTGTACCGGGTCGCTGGGCAGGTAGAGCACGCCGCCCTGCGTTTGCCCATGCGTGTCGCGAAGTTGAATCCACACACCATCCGCCACTGGGCAACCGAGGGCTTCGAGCAGGCCCGGGTGGCCCGTGAGGCTGGCGGATCGCCGATCCGCGGGTTTATCCACCAGGGCTTGCAATGCCTCCTTGACCGGCTCGGTGATCTCGCCTTTCAGCGCGGCAACCTCCACGGCCAGACGCAGCCCGGAGCGCTTGTCTTCACACAAGATGCGCTGTGCCGCGGCATCGAATGTGCGGTCCAGCTCCTGCTGGTACAGGCGCCCGGCATCGAGCTTGCGGCACGCCTCGACCAGTTCATCGGTGCCTCGCGAAAGTACCCGTTCCTGCCCCGGCGCGACCAACCCGGTTCCCAGGTAGAAATCGTTGCTGGCGGCAAAGTTGCGCATCAGGCGGAGCAAGCCGTTTTCACGCCGTTGCCCGTAAGTGGGAAATTGCGGCTCTGCGCCGGGCGTGGACGAGAAACGATGGGAAACCTCCAGCCACTCCAACTGCCAGAACGCTACGTCGCCCGGCAGCGGCTCGCGCAACAAACTGGCGAATTGCCGTTCGGCGAACTGCTGCGGTGACGGCAGCGCCAGGGTGATCCCGCGCAACCGGGCCTGGGTGGCATGATGGGCTTCCAGGCTTTCGCGCAAGGTGCGTATCTGGCTTTGCGTGGCCTGTTTGAGCCAGGCAGGCAACCGGTCACCGATGAAACCGTCGTGCAAGTGGCTGGAAGACGCAGAGGCGGGCTGTGGTGCGTGTGGTTCGCGGGTCATGGCAGGTCCCTGGATGGCTGTCGAAAGCCACGCATGGTGTGCAACCTGCCAGCGCTTGCGCAGAGGGAACCCCTGCGGTAGAAGCAGGGCGGCACACTGCGTGCCGCCCTTGAAGCGCCGTCACTTTGCCTCTGGCACCATGAACGCTTCGTGCGTAAGGCGCTGGGCAAGTCTGGCCAGGGCCTGCTCGCGTTCATCGCGCAGGGCGTCGCCCAGTTTCCGGTACTCGTCACTGGTCAAGGCCTCCCTTTGCTCGTACAGAGTTTCCATCCGCAGGGAGAATTGCGCTTCCAGGGTTTCGAAGTCGTCCGGATGCTCTGCTCGCAGTACCGGCAACCAGAAATCACGCTCGCTGATGAACACGATCCGTTGCTCACCCGCCTCCACCTCCAGCACTTCCTTGAAGGCCTCCTCCAGTTGCAGCGGCGACACGTTGGCCAGCCTGCCAAACTGCATATGACGAGGTTGGCCCAACAGGTCCAGGCGCTGGGCCAAGCCGCTGAGGTAGGCAAGATTGACCTCCACCTCCTCTTCATCATGATTTCCCCGGCTCCAGCGTCCATCCTGGTAGCGGGCGTCCATTTCGCGCCGGGCGATTTTCTCTACCCAGTGCACGCGAAACAGCCGCTTGGCCAACTGCAGGCGTGCCGAGCGGGTCGAGATCGGGTCACCGCCGCGGGTGGCCTGCTCGACATGCATGCGCACCTCGAGGCGGCTGAACACGATGGCAACGCTGTCCACACAGGTGATGGGCTCCGCTGCCAGGTCAAACAGCGCCATGCGCGTGGCGGTATCGGCATGGGCGACATCCAGCATTGCCCATACCCTGAATCCGAGTTCGGCCGGCGCCTTGCTGAATTCGGCCGTGCTCGTCAGTTGTCTAAGCAGCTCGAAGAAAGCCAGGCTGCCGGGCTCGGCATTCAGCGCATCCCATTTTCCTTGCTGCTCCTGCCGCGCTGCTGGGTCCAAGGTCTGCAACCATTGTTCCCGGGCCGGGGCGTTCCGTTGCGGGCGGGGCGTGTCCAGCAGGCGTTCGACGGAATAAAGGCGATCAAGATCCTGCACTGACAGCGCATTGCCCTCCAGGTGCATGGCACGGCGCAACTGCAACGGGGCCTGAAACAAGGCTGCCGGCAACTCGGCTATCTGGTTGTTGCGAAGGTCGGCGAAGACCAACAGGCCACACCACTCCAGGCCCCGGGGCAGCGCCGTCATCTGCACCCGGTTCAAACGCAGGATCCGCAGGCTGGGCAACCGCTCGAACTGTAGCCTGATGTCGCCGAGCGGGTTGTCACTCAGGTCCAGCGAACGCAAGAGCGCCAGGCCGGTCAGCACATTGGCCTGCGGCTCCGAGACACGAATACGGTTGCGCGGCATCAGCAACTGGCGCAAGGCGGTCAACCGCTCCAGCCCCGCAGGTAGCGCGCGCAGGGCATTGTCACTCATGTCCAGGCACAGCAGATCGGGGAAGCAGGCGAGGAACCCCGACGGGATGGCATCCAGACCGAGCGCCGACAGGGTCAATTCCGAAACGTGCGAGAAGTCCGTCCCGACCGGCAACACGGGCAGGCTGCCCACCGGTACGCCGACGATGCTCAGGCTGAGCATTGCATCGTTGCCGATAGCCCCGGCGGCGCGGTCGCTGCGCATCTGCCAGGCACGCCGCAACGAATCTGCGACGCGTCGGCGTGCACGGCTGGCGCTGCCCGCTACCTCTTCAACCCAGGCCAGCAAGCTGTCATCCAGGCGGCGGTATTCCTGCTCGACGCGCAGCAGGTTCTCGAACAGGCCCCCGCGCATGTCCAACAGGCTCTGGACATAGCGATCGACGCCGGCATCCCCGATACCGGGATACAACGCGCGCACCCGCTGCCGCACCACGCGCTCCGGCGAGCCGATGCACGACTGGCAGCCGCCTAATGGATAGCCCGCTCGGCCATCGGCCAAACGCTGCATGGGCGATGCCATGGGCCTTGCCTCCCGCCAACCGAGCAGGCGCAGCAGGGCCTGCCGGTCACCGGGTAGCCAGGCCTGCATCTGCTCGCGGATTCTGGTCGGCGCATCGGCGCCACTCCAACCCTGTCGCACCCGGTATTCCACGGGCAGGCAAGCGGCCAGCACCTCGAACAGCCCCTCGGGGGCGGCGACCTCGCGCTCATCCGGCAAGCCTCTGTCGTTGTAGAGCTGGAAGTGCCCCTCCCGCCTGACCAGCACCACGGCCTGCTCAAGGTCGGTCTCGGCGAACAGCCGCTCCATCGCTGCCCCGGCATACGGGTCACGGCGCAATACCAGGTTGAACCCGGCAGCGCCGGGGCCATGCCGACGCAGCAGGGCAAAGACCAGCGCCACCACTTCCGGCCGATAACTGCCCTGCAGGTACAACGCTTCGCGCATGCGGGTCAGGCGCGCCAGCTGCAGGGCCACCCGCGCCTGTTCAGCCAACGCCAGCGGCAGGCGAGACTCTGCCTGCATGCGCAAGCGCACAGCCTCGGTGGCCTGCTCGAGCACATCGAGGGCATAGGCGTCTGGCAGCGTCGGGAAGTCGCGCTGGATCAAGCCCAGCAGCGGGTCGTCGGCCAGATAAAGCCTGGAGAAATGCTCGAGCATCGCCTCACGCAACTCGCTTGCCGCGTCACGGATCGACAGCACCTGTTCTTCGACGGTTTCACCCTGCAGTTGCAAACGTTCGATGCACCATTGCCACAGCTCGGAAGCGGTATCAGCCTCCCCCGCTTCCAGCCGGCTGAAAAAGGCCTGCGCGCGTGCGTCCACGGCAAAGCGCTGCAAGGTATCGCGCAGCTGCACCGGCAACCCGCGCCGTTCCACCAGCAGGCCACGCAAGTAGGCCTCGTCGACATCCGCGACCTTCAGCACCTGTTCCACCCGCACGGCGTCCATCGCGGTCGCCGCCGGCCAAAGCCGCCCGAGCAACAGTGCGGCGCCCTGCCATTCCAGTGGCCGCTCGTAAGCCAGCCGCCAGCCACGCGCAGAGCAACGTTCCAGCACCGGCCCGAACGCCGTGTCACCTTCGGCATGCAGCAAGCGCCAAGCGCCATTGGCGGTTTGCCTTACCCGATACAAGGCACCATTCGACCGCCACCAATGGCGCTCACCCTCGGCGAGCAAACCGTTGTCGAGCTCCGTCAGCTGAACGGGTGGAGTAGTGTCCTGGTAAGGCGCCAGCTCATTGCGCCACAGCCGTTGCCGGCCATCTTCGGTGATGACCGGCTCCAGGGTTTCGACGAATGCGCTGCGGGCCAGGTGGGCACCGACAACCACCGCACCGGTGGTTGCCACGCTGAAGGCCACCTGAAGCATATGCATCAAGGCCTCATGCTGATGGCCCAACTGCCAGTCGCGCACGCCCTCGAAAGTTTCGGTCAACAGTTGCCTGGCCAGGTCCGCCACCAGCAAAGCCCCGATGACCGGCACGAACAAGCCCGCCAGGTTGAGCAAGACCAGGCCAGCGCCTTTGAGCTCGTCCAGGCGCTGCTCCGCAGCCGCGTCATCGGCCTGGGCGGTGGGCACCGCAAGGAAACGTGCATCGGCTTTGATTCGCTGCATGTGCCAGGCGGCCATCGACGCAAAACCGTCCCCCGCTTCCAACACCCTGCGGGGTTCCAGGTCAGGTTGTGCATCCTGCAAGCGGGTGGCCAGGGCCTGCTCGCAAGTGGCGCGATCATTCAAGGCAATGCGCCGCACAAATGCCTGTCGATAGGCCTGGTTGCCCATCGCCGTGGCCAGGACGCGGTTCGCCTCATCCCAATTGGTGAACGCGCGCAGGGGTTGCGCCTGATCGTCAGGGGTATACAGGATCACTCTTTTCAAGCGCCCAGGCACCCCGAAGGGAAACGTGGACTGGTGGCGGGGCTGCTCGATCAACTCAACGGCCAGCGCGCCATCCACCCGGCAGCCAAGGACCTGCAGTGCACCGATCTCCAGCTGCACCGGCCCCTTGATCACGGCGGGTTCAACCTTGCACGCGATACGCAGCACCAGCAGGTCTTCCGGATCCAGCTGCTGCTTGATGGCCGCGATCTCGACCGCCACGGCCAGTTCCAGGCGCCGGTCGGTGGTCAGGGCTTTTTCAAAGTCAGGGGTCAATACCTGCGCCAGGTGCCGCTGGTAAGCGCTGCCGACATCCACCTGGCGGCACAGGCTGACAATCCGGTCGATGTCTTCGCTCACCACCTGCTCGTCCTGATGGGCTCCCGGAAGGGTCAAGGCGGTGCCGAGGAAGAAGGACTCGTTGGCCTTGAAGTTCTGCAACAGCTTTTGCAAGGCCGGCATGCGCACGAAGTACGGTTGATAATCAGGGATCAAGCCGGTTCTCACATCCAGCCGTGCGCGTGTTTCGCGCCACACCAGTTTGTCCAGATCGACCTGCAGCTTCAGCTGGCTGTCCTGGCGCAAGGCAGGCTCCAACAGTTGCTTGGCAAAACGGTCCAGAGGCTGCAGGCGGTCGGCGAACCCTGCCATCTGCCGCTGGCTCGCCAGATAGGCGTTGAAACGCAATTGCAGCCTCGCAAGCTGCTTGGGCTTGGCCGCCTTCAACCAGGCGGGCAAGCTTTGCGCGATGAAATCTTCGGCGGGGTGAAGCAACTTGGGGTGCAAGGCAGGTTGAGACATCGTCGATTTCCTGGTCAGTGATCGACTTGTCACGATGCTTGTCAGCGGCGCCAGCCGGCAGCGGGAAGGCGTGGTTCCCTAGCTGCCACTGCCGCGCTTGAGGATCAGCGCACGGTAATGCCCAGGGTTGCAGCCGAACCACTTGCGAAATGCCTTGTAGAACGAACTGCTGTCGGCAAAGCCCAGGCGCTCGGCGATTTCGCCCATGGCCGCGTCTTCCTGGCTCAGCCAGGCAATTGCAAGCTCACGACGCACGCTGTCCTTCAACCCTTGGTAGTTCTGCCCCTCTTCGGCCAACCGCCGGCGCAGGGTAGAAGGCGACAGGCACAACTGGCGCGCCAGGCTGTCGCCATCGGGCCACTGCCCCGGGTCCAGGCGCAGCAGGTCGGTGCGAATGCGCCGCCCGAGGCTGGCCGGGTCACGGTACTTGACCAGGATGTTGCCCGGCGCCTCGGCCAGAAAGCGCTGCAGTTCTTCTTCGCTGCGCCGCAGCGGCAGCTCGAGGCATTCGGCAGCGATGATCATGCGCGTGCGCGGGCGCTCGAACTGCAGGTTTTCCGAAAACATCACCCGGTAGTCATCGCAGAACGGCGGTTCGGCACAGCGCAGATCGATGGCCAGGATCGGGATACGCCGCCCGGCCAACCAGCAGGTCACACCGTGCACGATCATCCAGAAGGTGAAATAGGTGAAAGCGCGGCGCGGTGTGTCACGCGGTTCGTTGATGACGATTTCGGCCAGGCCTTGCTGGCGCACCAGGCTTGGCTGCAGGTCTTCAAGCATCAGTGACAGGAACGCCAGCGCGGTTTCCAGGCCGGCGCCCAGGGTTGGCTGGCCCATGCTGGCACGGCACATGAACGCCAGGCTGCCGCTGCGCAGACCGCGCGGGTCCATGGCGAAGAACTCATCGTTGCAGCGCCGCGCCAGCAGACGCCAGAGCCGGGCATAGGACTCGGCGCTGACCCGTGCCGCTGGCAGGTGCAGTTGTTCGACGGCGATACCCGCCCGGGCCAGCAAGCCGGTATCGGGCTCGCCGGCGGGGCAAGTCTGCAACAGCGCTTCGCGCACCAGCTGCATGGAAATGGTGTCTTTCTCGCTCATCGACGGTCCTGTCGGCTCAATGCCGGCCATCTTAGGCCGCCCCGTTGAAAACAGCCATCACAGCCCCGCCGCCAGGCCGAGGAACGCCTGGATCAGGCGCAGCTCACGGCGGCGCTCCAGGCAGCCGATCAGGTGCTGGTTGACCAGGCCGTCACCGGCCAGCGGGCGTGCCACTACCCGCGGGTCATTGGCGACTTCGGTGGACGACACCACGCCAATGCCCAGCTCCGAGGCCACCGCTTCGGTCACCGCCTCGCGGCTGTCCAGCTCCAGCAGCACCCGAGGTTGCACGGCGGCCTTGCTGCAGGCCTTGTCGAAGGTGCGCCGGGTGGTGGAGCTGGGTTCGCGCAACACCATGATCTGCTGGTGCAGCTCAGCCAGCGGCAAATCACCCTCGCCGCTGGCCCAGGCATGCCCCGCCGGCAGCAAGGCGCACAACCGCGACTCGCACAGGTTTTGCAAATGCAGGCCTTTGCGCGGCTCGATCTCGGTCAGCACGGCCACGTCGGCATGTTCGCTGAGCAATGCCGCCAGGGTTTCCTGGGCATTGCCCAGGCGCAGGTTGACGGTAATGCCCGGGTAGCGCTCGCGCAGCAGCGCCAGCATCGGCATGACCCGGTGCGGGCCATCGGCCGCCACCTCCAGGCGCCCGGTCAGCAATTGCCGGTTGGCCTCGAGCATGGCCTGCGCCTCTTCGGCCAGGCCGAACATGCCGCGGGTGATGGCCGCCAGGCGGGTGCCCTCTTCGGTCAACTCCACCCGCCGCGCAGTACGCCGCAGCAAGGTGATCTGGTAGTGCTCCTCCAGCGCCTTCACGTGCCCGGTCACCGCCGGCTGGCTGATGAACAGGCGGGCGGCGGCACGGGTAAAGCTGCCCTCACGGGCCACGGCATCGAAGGCACGCAACTGGAACAGGTTCATATTTATCAGCCTGACTTATAGCTCGGATAACAACAAACAATTTGATTGATGACAGCGCCAATTGCAACCTAGGCCCCGTAGTTTCAGCCCACCGCTTGTGAGGAATAACGGAATGAGCAACGCCCCGATTCTGCTGACCCCCGGTCCCCTGACCACATCAATCCGCACCCGCCAAGCCATGCTGGTGGACTGGGGCTCCTGGGACCGCGACTTCAACCAACTGACTGCCAGTGTCTGCGAGCAACTGCTGGCCATCATCGACGGCAGCGCCAGCCACCACTGCGTACCCCTGCAAGGCAGCGGCACCTTCGCCGTGGAAGCGGCCATCGGCACCCTGGTGCCGCGTGACGGCAAGGTCCTGGTGCTGATCAATGGCGCCTATGGCCAGCGCCTGGCGAAGATCTGCAAAGTGCTGGGCCGTGCCTACAGCACCTTCGAAACCGCCGAAGACCAGCCGACCACCGCCGCCGACGTCGACCGCCTGCTGGCCGCCGACCCGGCCATCACCCACGTCGCGCTGATCCACTGCGAAACCAGTACCGGCATCCTCAACCCGCTGCCCGAGATCGCCCAGGTGATCAAAGGCCACGGCAAGCGCCTGATCATCGACGCCATGAGCTCGTTCGGCGCACTGCCGATCGATGCCCGCGCCATCCCCTTCGAGGCGCTGATCGCCGCCTCCGGCAAATGCCTGGAAGGGGTACCTGGCATGGGCTTCGTGTTCGCCGAGAAAACCGCCCTGGCCGCTGCCGAAGGCAACGCCCACTCGCTGGCCATGGACCTGCACGACCAGCACACCTACATGGCCAAGACCGGCCAGTGGCGCTTCACCCCGCCGACCCACGTGGTCGCTGCCCTGCACGAAGCGCTGCAGCAATACAACGAGGAAGGTGGCCTGCCAGCGCGCCACCAGCGCTACGCCGACAACTGCAAGACCTTGCTCGACGGCATGGCCGCCATCGGCCTGCGCAGCTTCCTGCCTGCCGAGATCCAGGCGCCGATCATCGTCACCTTCCACGCACCGAACGATCCCCGCTACCAGTTCAAGGACTTCTACGAGCGGGTCAAGGCCAAGGGTTTCATCCTCTACCCGGGCAAGCTGACCCAGGTGGAAACCTTCCGTGTCGGCTGCATCGGCGTGGTCGGAGCGGACGGCATGCAGGCCGCCGTGAATGCCGTGGCCGAGGTGCTGCGGGAAATGGAAGTGCTGGACATCTGACCCTTTGCCCACCAATTTCAGGAACAAGCGCACATGAACTACAGCAACCCTACCCAGCTGCAAGCCGCCATCCTCGACTGGGCCGGCACCGTGGTCGACTTCGGCTCCTTCGCCCCGACCCAGATCTTTGTCGAAGCCTTTGCCGAATTCGATGTGCAGGTGTCCATCGAAGAAGCCCGCGGCCCGATGGGCATGGGCAAGTGGGACCACATCCGTACCCTGTGCGATGTGCCGGAAATTGCCGAGCGCTACCGCAAGGTGTTCGGCCGTACCCCGACCGACGATGATGTCACCGCCATCTACAACCGCTTCATGCCGCTGCAGATCGAGAAGATCGCCGTGCACTCGGCGCTGATCCCCGGCGCCCTGGACACTCTCACCGGGCTGCGCCAGGACGGCCTGAAGATCGGCTCTTGCTCGGGCTACCCGAAGGTGGTGATGGACAAGGTGGTGGAGCTGGCCGCGCAGAACGGCTACGTGGCCGACCATGTGGTGGCTACCGACGAAACCCCGAACGGCCGCCCATGGCCGGCCCAGGCCCTGGCCAACGTGATCGCGCTGGGTATCGACGATGTGGCGGCGTGCGTGAAGGTCGACGATACCGTGCCGGGCATTCTCGAAGGCCGCCGTGCCGGCATGTGGACCGTGGCCCTGGTGTGCTCGGGCAATGCCCTGGGGCTGACCTGGGAAGGCTACCGCGCGCTGAGCGCCGAGAAGCTGGAAAGCGAGCGCCAGCGCATCCACGCCCTGTTCGCCGGTTCCCGCCCGCACTACCTGATCGACACCATCAACGAACTGCCCGAAGTGATCGCCGACATCAACCGGCGCCTGGCCAAGGGTGAGATGCCGCAGGCATCCTGAACGTTTGCGTGATACCTGAACGTTTGCGCGATACCTGAACGTTTGCGCGATACCTGAACGTTTGCGCGATAGATGTAGGAGCGGCCTTGTGTCGCGATCGGGCTGCGCAGCAGCCCCAGGGTTTCTGCGTCAATGCGAAATTTGCTGGGGCTGCTGCGCAGCCCGATCGCGACACAAGGCCGCTCCTACAAGGATCGCCGTATCGGCAGGCCTTTCTCGAACAAGTGCTACTCCGGCAACTGCACCCGGGGTTTGGTTGCCGCGAAGATCGCCCAACTCGACACGAACAGCGCCGCGATCAATGGCCCGATCACGAAGCCATTGAGCCCGAACACCGCCAGCCCGCCCAGCGTCGACACCAGAATCAGGTAGTCCGGCATGCGCGTGTCCTTGCCCACCAGGATCGGCCGCAACAAGTTGTCCACCAGGCCGATCACCAGCACGCCGAACGCGGTCAGGATCACCCCCGACAAAATCGCACCGGTCAGCAGGAAGTACGCCGCTACCGGCGCCCACACGATCCCCGCCCCTACCGCCGGCAACAGCGACAGAAACGCCATCAATACCGCCCACACCAGCGCACTCGGGATATCCAGCACCCAGAAGATGAAACCGCCCAGCGCCCCCTGGGTAATGGCCACCAGCACGTTGCCTTTTACCGTCGCCCGCACTACACGGTTGAACTTCAGCTGCAAACGGCGCTTCTGGTGTTCGGGCAGCGGCACTGCCAGACGCACCTGGCGGGCGACCTCCGCGCCTTCGCGCAGGAAGAAGAACAACAGGTACATCATGATGCCGAAGCTGATCACGAACTCGAACGTGCCCTGCCCAAAGTTGAACGCCTGGCTGGCCAGCACCTGGCTGCCCTGGGTGGCCCACTTGCTGATCTTGTCGCGTAGCCCGTCGAGGTTGCCCATGCCCATGCTGTCCAGGCCCTGCTGGGCAAACGCCGGAAGCATGTCCTTGCCGCGCTCGACATAACCGGCAATATCCAGCTCCCCGTGCTCGATGCGCTGGTACAGGGCGGCTCCCTCCTGCACCAGCAGCGCGCTGGTGATGATCACCGGCAGGATCGCCACCAGCAGGCACACCAGCAAGGTGGCCGCCGCAGCCAGATTGCGCCTTCGGCCGAAACGCAGCAGCAGGTGGCGCTGCAGCGGGGCGAACAGGATGCCGAGTATCACCGCCCAGAAGATCGCACCGTAGTACGGCAGCAGGATCCAGATGAAGGCAATGGTCACCAGCGCCAGCAGTACTGCCAGGGCTTTGTTCTGCAGGGCGGTCTGGTTCATCGCGGGTCCTCGCATGGCTTATGCGTTATTAGTGCGCCGCACCTTGGCAAAAGTGCCGCCATTCCCTTGATGCAAATCAATACGGGCCGTATCTGCCAGCCCTAGCATCCGCGCCTTTTGCTCCGGTGCGCACATGACCACTATCGCCAAGCCCGAACTGCTGGCCCCCGCCGGCACCCTCAAGACCATGCGCTACGCCTTCGCCTATGGCGCCGACGCGGTCTACGCCGGCCAGCCACGCTACAGCTTGCGGGTGCGCAACAACGAGTTCGACCATGCCAACCTGGCCCTGGGCATCCAGGAGGCGCATGCCCTGGGCAAGCGCTTCTACGTGGTGGTCAATATTGCCCCGCACAATGCCAAGCTCAAGACCTTCCTCAAGGACCTGGCGCCGGTGATCGAGATGGCACCGGACGCGCTGATCATGTCCGACCCAGGCCTGATCATGCTGGTACGCCAGCACTTCCCGCAGATGCCGGTGCACCTGTCGGTGCAGGCCAACACGGTCAACTGGGCCAGCGTGCAGTTCTGGCAGCAACTGGGCCTGAGCCGGGTGATCCTGTCGCGCGAGCTGTCGCTCGAAGAGATCGAGGAAATCCGCCAGCAGGTGCCGGAAATGGAGCTGGAGGTGTTCGTCCACGGTGCCCTGTGCATGGCCTACTCCGGCCGTTGCCTGCTGTCGGGCTACCTCAACAAGCGCGATGCCAACCAGGGCAGCTGCACCAACGCTTGCCGCTGGAAGTACGACGCCACCCCGGCCACCGAAAACGCCACTGGCGACATCGTGCGCGAAGTGCAGCCGACGCTGGGCCTGGGTGCACCGACCGAGCAGGTATTCCTGCTGCAGGAAAGCAACCGCCCCGGCACCGAAATGCCGGCGTTCGAAGACGAGCACGGCACCTACATCATGAATGCCAAGGACCTGCGCGCCATCCAGCATGTCGGGCGCCTGGCCGCCATGGGCGTGCACTCGCTGAAGATCGAAGGCCGCACCAAGTCGCACTTCTACTGCGCCCGCGCCGTGCAGTCGTACCGCCAGGCGATCGACGACGCGGTGGCCGGGCGGCCATTCGACCGCTCCCTGATGGACAACCTCGAATCCCTGGCCCAGCGCGGTTACACCGAAGGCTTCCTGCGCCGCCACGTGCACGACGAGTACCAGAACTACCAGCGCGGCAACTCGGTGTCCGAGCGCCAGCAGTTCGTTGGCGAGCTGACCGGGGTGCGCGTCGACGGCCTGGCCGAGGTCAAGGTGAAGAACCGCTTCGCCGTGGGCGACCATCTGGAGCTGATGACCCCTCGCGGCAACTACCACTTCGATCTCGAGCACATGAGCAATGGCCAGCAGCAGCCGCTGCAGGTCGCCCCTGGCGATGGCCACACCATCTACCTTCCTGTTCCCGAGCAGGTGCCATTGGCATACGGCCTGCTGATGCGTGACCTGCCAGCTTGAGCGAGGTGGCTAGAGTTCAATCCTGGTAATGGCGCCAAGGCGCCGATCGCCCAATTCCTTACGAATCTGCTGACGAAAAGCGGCGAAACGTTCCAGGTCAAAACGGTAAACAGTGCCGGTGTTCCACACGACGATGTCACGCTGGGCCTCGCTCCAGAATCCGAAGTCGCGCATCTCCACCGTGCCATTGAAGCGAAACGAGTAGACCGCCAGATGGATCTGGCCCTCCTCGTCCTTCTGGCAGGGTGTTATCAGAAACGATGAGGCGACGTCGTTCTGCCAACCAGACTGCAGGAACTTGCTGGCGTGAGCACTGATGCGCAGTTCCTGCATGGACGCGCGCGCCAGTTGGGCCAACAGCATCGGTGTGCTGCCTGTGCCGATGGGCTCGAGCCTGGTATCGAAATCGTCATGGTCCCTGATGACCTGGGGCGGCAACTCCAGGGCGGCCGTCCTTACGCAGCCATGTTTCTCCAGGCGATTGCGGAAGCGGTCGAACCAGCTTTTCCATAGCTCGTCCCGGTCGAGGAAGCGGCTTGCGAACTCATCGGCATGGTCCAGCAACGTTTGCACGTCCTGGCGTTCCTCTTCGGACAGGTTTGGTCCGATGCCGATCAGATTGGTCTTGGAGTACAACAGGCAGTCCAGTGGTAGGGTCATGATCCAGCAGGCTCTCAGATAGGTGTGCCGCACGTTAGCCAGCGTGATGACAGGCCGGCATCCGGAACTACTACCTGGCATGTAGACTGGCTGCCTGACAACGCTGGCGAACGGCAACAGGCCGCGCTGCGCCTGAAGGCCGCTTACGCTATGCTGCTGGCCAACCGCTGGATATCGGACCGCCCCTGGGGCCGTAACGACACCGGGCGCGAGCAAGGCACTGGCTCGGTCGCTGGTATCCGCCCACGTTTTTGAAGGAGTGCTTCATGAAGCTGCGTAAACACCTGCTGCCCCTGGGCCTGCTGGCCATCACCGGCCTGGCCCAGGCTGCCGAGACCATCGACGTCTACCGCGACCCCAACTGTGGCTGCTGCAAGGCCTGGATCAGCCACCTGCGCGACAACGGCTTCACCGTCAACGACCATGTCGAGCCGAACATGAGCGAGGTGAAGCAACGCCTGGGCGTGGCGCCACGCCTGGCGTCGTGCCATACCGGGGTGATCGACGGCAAGTTCGTCGAAGGCCACGTGCCGGCCGAGCAGGTGCGCCTGCTGACCAAGCGCAACGACCTCAAGGGCCTGGCCGTGCCGGGCATGCCCATGGGCTCGCCCGGCATGGAAATGGGTGACCACAAGGATGCCTACCAGGTCATCGGCGTGACCCATGACGGCAAGGACACCGTGGTCGCCAACTACTGATGCTCAGCCTGTGGGCGCTGTTCCTCAGCGCCTTCGGCGCCGCCACCCTGCTACCGCTGCAATCGGAGGCCGTGCTGGTCGGCCTTTTGCTGCGCCAGCCCGAGGCCTGGGCCACCCTGCTGCTGGTGGCGACCCTGGGCAATGTGCTGGGCTCGGTGGTCAACTGGGTGCTGGGCCGGGCCATCGAGCACCTGCGTGACAAGCGCTGGTTCCCGTTCAGCCCTGCCCAGCTGGAACGCGCGCAACAGCGCTACCAGCGCTGGGGGCAATGGTCGCTGCTGCTCAGCTGGATGCCGGTGATCGGCGACCCGCTGACGCTGATCGCCGGCATCATGCGTGAGCCGTTCTGGCGCTTCCTGCTGCTGGTGACCCTGGCCAAGGCCGGCCGCTATGGGGTGCTGGCGATGATTACCCTGGGCTGGTTTCACGCCTGGTAACACCTTTCACGTTCCGCGTGGTCCACTGGCTGCTACAGTCGCCCCTTCCTACATGGCCCTACACGGAGTGCCCCCATGCTGCGCGCAACCGCCCTGGCCCTGGCCTGCCTCGCCGGCAGTTCGGCCATCGCCGCCGAATCGCCCACCTATGGCCCCCAGCTGGAGGGCTTCAGCTACCCGCATCCGCTCAAGCATTTCGACTTCAAGTCCCAGGGCCAGGCCCTGCAGATGGGCTACATGGACGTGCCCGCCCAGGGCCAGGCCAACGGCCACAGCGTGGTGCTGATGCACGGCAAGAACTTCTGCGCCGCCACCTGGGAAACCACCATCGATGCCCTGAGCAAGGCTGGCTACCGGGTCATCGCCCCCGACCAGGTCGGCTTCTGCAGCTCCAGCAAGCCGGCGCATTACCAGTACAGTTTCCAGCAGCTGGCGAGCAACACCCATGCCCTGCTCGAACAGCTGGGCGTGAAGCAAAGCATCGTGCTCGGCCACTCCACCGGCGGCATGCTCGCCACCCGCTATGCGCTGATGTACCCGCAGCAGGTGGAGCGCCTGGCGATGGTCAACCCCATCGGGCTGGAAGACTGGAAAGCCCTGGGCGTGCCCTACCGCACGGTGGACCAGTGGTATGCGCGCGAGCTCAAGCTGGATGCCGAAGGCGTGCGCGAGTATGAGCGCAAGACCTACTACGCCGGGCGCTGGAAGCCGGAGTACGAGCGCTGGGTGCAGATGCTGGTGGGCCTGAACAAGGGGCCGGGGCATGAAGCGGTGGCGTGGAACTCGGCGCTGATCTACGACATGATCTTCACCCAGCCGGTGTACCACGAGTTCAAGGACCTGCAGATGCCCACCCTGCTGCTGATCGGTGACCAGGACACCACAGCCATCGGCAGTGATATCGCGCCGCCGGAGGTGAAAGCGAAGTTGGGCAAGTATGCAGTGCTGGGGCCGCAGGTGACCAAGCTGATTCCCAAGGGTGAGCTGATTACCTTTGAAGGCATGGGGCATGCGCCGCAGATCGAGGAGCCGGTGCGGTTCAACCGTACGCTGGTGCAGTGGCTGGGCAAGTGAGCCAATAGTCGAGGGGCCGCTTTGCGGCCCTTCGCGGGCTCGCCCGCTCCCACAGGTAGTGCACAGCTGCCAAAACCTGTGCAGCACCTGTGGGAGCGGGCGAGCCCGCGAAGGGCTGCAAAGCAGCCCCCTACACTTTCCAGACCTGCTCCTCGGTCCAGCCCAGCTCGGCAAAGTCCGCCGCACGTAACCCCGCCTCTTCCTCGCAGAAAAACTCATCCAGCTGTGGCGGCCTCACTGCCGTGTCACTGAGCATCGCATGCACCTGCCCACGGTGATGCACCTGGTGCTCGAACAGGTGCGCCAGCAGCCGCAGCCGTTGCTCGCGCTGTACCCGCTCAGGGCGCACGATGCTCACATAGCGCCCCAGCTCACCATCGCGCAGGCCCCGGCAATAGGCGATCAGCCGGTGATCGGCCTGGGCCTGTTCGGCATGCAGGTCGGTGCAGGTGGCAAACGGCTGTTCGGGGTCGAAGAAGCGCTCGCCGTCGGCGTCGGGCTGCTCGCCACGCTGCTCGCACTCGAGCATGTGCAGGTAGAACCAGTCCACCGTCAGCAGGTGGTTGAGGGTGGCCTTGATCGACGGGAAAAAGCTGCAGCGCGGGGCGACGAATTCGTCCTGGGTCAGTTGCAGGCAGGCCTTGTACAGACGGTGGTTGGCCCAGCCATTGTTGTAGGCCTGGGTCAGCAGATGATGCGACAGCGGCTCCATGGTTCGGCTCCTTTTCAGGCGAAGCGTTGCAGTTGCATCTCCCGTAGCCGGCTCAGGGTCCGTTGGTACGGGAACGCCAGATACCCTTGAGTGTAGAGGGCATCCAGCGGCACCTGTGCCTCCAGGTACAACGCCACCCGGCGGTCGTAGCATTCGTCGACCAGGGCAATGAAGCGGCGCACTGCGTCGTCCTTGGGCGACAGCGCCGGCAGCTCGCGGTCGCCCGCCACCACCCGCGCCGCAGCATCCTCGGTGCCCCGGGCAATGCGCCCGGCCCGCTGTTCACCCCCCAGCGCCGGAATGCCCGACACCAGGATGGCCGGGAACCGGTCGCACAGGGCCATGAACTCCATGGCCGCCAGCGGCTGTTCGCACAGGTCGGTGAAGCGGCACCAGATGGCCTGCGCGCTGCGCCGCACCACCTGCACCTGCCGGGAGCCGATCGCCAAGGGCTGATCGTGGCCTGCGTCGCCGGGGCTGAGCTGGCGGAACACCTCGCCCAGCTGGCTGGCCTGCCCCGCTTGCGCCACCCAGTAACGCTGGCGCTCGGCGCCGGGGTGCAGGCGGTGGTCCTGCTCGCCGGCTACCGGCAGTACCTGCATGTGCCGCTGGATGGCGGCGATGGCCGGCAGGAAGCGCTCGCGGTTGAAGCCGTCGCGGTAGAGCTGCTCGGGTGGCTGGTTGGAGGTGGCGACAATCACCACGCCATGGTCGAACAGCACCTTGAACAGGCGGCCGAGGATGATCGCGTCACCGATGTCGTTGACGAACAGCTCGTCGAAGCACAGCACGCGTATCTGCCCTGCCAGCTCCCCGGCCAGCGCCAGCAGCGGGTCGGCGGTGCCGTTGAGCTGGAACAGGCGCTGGTGGACCCAGGCCATGAAGTGATGGAAGTGCTGGCGCCGGCTGGATACCCGCAGGCAGTGGTGGAACTGGTCCATCAGCCAGGTCTTGCCGCGGCCGACCGGGCCCCAGAGGTAGATACCCTGGGTGGGGCGGCCCTGTTCGACGGCCTGGAAACAGGCCTGCAAGGCCTCGACGGCGCGGGCCTGGGCGGGGTCGGCGACATAGCCCTGGGTGGTCAGGGCCTGCTGGTAAAGGGAATGGGGATCGATAGCCATGCGGCATTCTACACATACCTTGTGGGAGCGGCCTTGTGTCGCGAAAGGGCCGCGCAGCGGCCCCAGCAATATTCGTCGTGACGCGAAAATCCTGGGGCCGCTCTGCGGCCCTTTCGCGACACAAGGCCGCTCCCACAAGTACTGTACTGCGTCAGGTGCCGTCGCCCAGGCCTACCTTGAGCAACGCGCCGTCCTTGTCATCGGTCAGCACATACAGGTAGCCATCCGGCCCCACCCGCACATCGCGGATACGCGCCTTCAGCTCACCCAGCAAACGCTCTTCATGCACCACCTTGTCGCCATCCAGTTGCAGGCGGACCAGCTCCTGGGTAGCCAGCGCGCCAATGAACAGGTTGTGATCCCAGGCCTTGAACCTAGAGCTGTCGTAGAAGGCCATGCCGCTGATACCCGGCGACTTCTCCCATACATGGTGCGGGTCGACCATGCCCTGCACATGCTTGCCCTTGGCCTCAGGAATCGGCAGCAGCGAGTAGTTGATACCGTGGGTCGCAATCGGCCAGCCATAGTTCTTGCCGGGCTCGGGAATGTTGATCTCGTCGCCGCCGCGCGGGCCGTGCTCGTGGGTCCACAGCTTGCCGGTCCAGGGGTTGAGTGCGGCGCCTTGCTGGTTGCGGTGGCCGAACGACCAGATCTCCGGCCGTACGTTGTCCTTGCCGACGAAGGGGTTGTCCCTGGGTACTTCGCCGTCCGGCAAGATACGCACGATCTTGCCTTGCAGCTTGTCCAGGTCCAGGGCGGTCGGGCGCTGGTTGTTCTCGCCGAGGGCGATGAACAGGTAGCCGTCGCGGTCGAACACCAGGCGCGAGCCGAAGTGGTTGCCCTCCGACAGCTTGGGCTGCTGGCGGAAGATGACGTTGAAGTTTTCCAGCCGGGCGCGGTCGTGGGACAACTGGCCACGGCCGACCGCCGTACCGGCCTTGCCGTCACTGCCCTCTTCGGCGTAGGACAGGTAGACGGTACGGTCCTTGGCAAACTCTGGCGACAGCACCACATCCAGCAGGCCGCCCTGGCCCTCGGCCCAGACCTTGGGCACACCGCTGATCGGCGGGCCGACCTTGCCTTCGGCATTGACCACCCGCAAGTTGCCGGCGCGCTCGGTAACCAGCATGTCCTTGCCGCCCGGCAGGAACGCCAGGGCCCAAGGGTTGCGCAGACCATCGGCCAGGGTGCTGACGGTCAAGGTGCCTTCTTCACTGCGAAACTGCTGTTCGGCCGCCGCCTGCGCCAGCAGGGGCAGGAGTGCGGCGGCGGTCAGGGTGACAAGCCAGGGTGCTCGAAGCATGCAGGATTCCTTTCGTAGGGCGCTCATGGCGCGCGCGGGTTGCCGCGCGGTGGTCGGGTGGGCTCCAGGTTCGGGGTTTGTTGCTGGCGGCGCAGGTTGTCGCCATTGCCGATGCCGCGGTTGTCCAGGGTGGGCGTGCGCTGGTACGGGTCGGTGGACGGGCCGCGCACGGGAGGCGTGGCCGGCATGCTGCCCTGGCGGCTGTTGGGGTTGGCGCGCTGGATCGGGCTGTTGTAGGGGTTGTTGTTGCCGGCGGCGAGTTGCAAGGGCGGCTCGGTGGCCGCTTGCGCGGGCAGGCACAGCACCAGGCCGAGGGCCAGGATGGGCAAGGTCGGGGTCATGCTTCACCTCCTGTACGAAAATGCCGCGCCTGGTGGGTTTGATAGCCTAAGGCGCGAAGGGTTCGCGGCAAAAGTGTGAATGCGGGTGGAGATGATTCCTGATGTTTCAGTATGGGCCCTGGGGGCTGCTACGCAGCCCTTTCGCGACACAAGGCCGCTCCCACAAAGACCCTACGGACGCCGAATTACTGGCCCTTGTCCACCTTGTGCCGCGCCGCATACAGGCACAGCATTTCCATCGCCAGGGTCGCCCCGGCCAGCGCGGTGATGTCGGCATGGTCATAGGCTGGCGCCACCTCCACCAGGTCCATGCCCACCAGGTTGATACCGCGCAGCCCGCCGATGATCTCCAGCGCCTGCACCGTGCTCAGCCCGCCGCACACCGGCGTGCCGGTACCGGGCGCATAGGCCGGGTCGAGGCAGTCGATATCGAAGGTCAGGTACACTGGCCGCTCGCCCACCCGCTGGCGAATCGCCGCGATCACCGCCTCGGTGCCCTGCCGGTGCACCTGGCGGGCGTCGAGGATGGCAAAGCCCTGGCTGTCATCATTGGTGGTGCGCAGGCCGATCTGCACCGAGCTGGCCGGGTCCACCAGGCCTTCGCGGGCGGCATGCCAGAACATGGTGCCGTGGTCGATGCGTTTGCCCTCCTCGTCCGGCCAGGTGTCGCTGTGCGCATCGAAGTGGATCAGCGCCAGCGGGCCATGGCGGCGGGCATGGGCCTTGAGCAGCGGGTAGCTGATGAAGTGGTCGCCACCCAGGGTGAGCATGGCGCAGCCTGCTTCCAGAATATGCGTGGCATGGGCCTCGATGCTGTCCGGTACCGACTGTGGGGTGCCGCTGTCGAAGGCGCAATCGCCATAGTCGATCACCGCCAGGTGGTCGAACGGGTCGAACGCCCACGGCCAGTGCCGGGCCCAGGCCTGCTGCACCGAAGCGGCGCGGATCGCCCGCGGGCCGAAGCGCGCACCGGGGCGGTTGCTGGTGGCAGTATCGAACGGCACACCACTGACCACCACATCGACGCCACGCAGGTCGCGGCTGTAGCGGCGGCGAGAGAAACTGGTAATGCCGGCGTAGGTACTTTCCGCAGCGGTGCCATACAGGCTGTCGCGGGTCATGGCCTGGTCGTTGTTTGCGGCTTGCTCCACGGTCGGGCTCCTTTGTCGTTATTGGTTACTGGCGGCTGCGGAACGCGGTCCACAGGCGGTTGCGCTGGCGCAGGTCGGCCAGGGCCATGCTGCGGTCGGCATACAGGCGCTGGCGCACCGCGGCCGACGGGTAGATGTCCGGGTCGTTGCGCACCGCTTCGTCCACCAGCGGCGTAGCCGCCTGGTTGGCGTTGGCGAAGAACAGCGTGTTGGTCAGCGCGGCCACCGACTCGGGCTTGAGCATGAAGGCGATGAACGCCCGCGCGGCCTCGGGGTGCGGGGCGTCCTTGGGAATGACCAGGTTGTCCTGCCATACCAGCGTGCCTTCGCGGGGGATGCGGTAGATCAGCTCGAACGGCTTGCCGGCGCGGCGCGCCTGGTCGGCGGCCATCGCCGCATCGCCGTTGTAGGTCAGCGCCAGGCACACGCTGCCATTGGCCAGGTCGCTGATCTGCCGGCCATTGGCGACGTAGCTGATCGACGGCTGCAACTGGCTCAGCAGGCTCTGCGCGGCGGCCAGGTCGTCCTTGTCCTGGCTGTAAGGGTCCTTGCCCAGGTAGTTCAGGGCCACGCCGATCACCTCCTGGGGCGAGTCGGGCATGGCGATGCCGCAGTCCTTCAGCCGGCTGGCGTACTCGGGCTTGAACAGCAGGTCGAGGCTGTCCAGCGGCACATCCCCCAGGCGTTGGCGCACCGCTTCCACATTCACCCCCAGGCCCAGGGTGCCCCAGGTGTAGGGCACGGCATGGCGGTTGCCAGGGTCGGCCTCGGCGAGCTTGGCCAGAAGGTCCTTGTCGAGGTTGGCATAGCCAGGCATGGCCTGGGGGTCGAGCGGCTGCAGGGCGTTGGCCTTGAGCGCCCGGGCCAGCACGGCCGACGACGGCACCACCACGTCATAGCCGCTGCCACCGGTCAGCAGCTTGGTTTCCAGCACTTCGGTGGTGTCGAAGGTGTCGTAGCGCACCTTGTAGCCGGTTTCCTGCTCGAAGCGCTGGAGGGTTTGCGGGGCGACATAGTCGGCCCAGCTGTAGAGGTTGACGACTTTTTCTTCAGCCTGCAGCGGCAAGGCCAGGACCAGGGACAGCAGGCACAACGATCGACGCATGGCGGACACCTCGGCAAATGGGTGGATGCCGCGAGCATGCCAGCCGGGTTACATTGCAGGAATGGCAAGTTTGCAAAGCTGACATTCACCAGAGGCAATGTAATGCTCGGACAAGTGCACGACCCCGACCTGCACCTGCTGCGGCTGTTCGTCACTGTAGTCGAGGCCGGTGGCTTCAGCGCCGCGCAAGGCGTGCTGGGCCTGAGCCAGCCCACCATCAGCCAGCGCATGGCGCAGCTGGAAGCGCGGCTGGGCTACCGCCTGTGCAGTCGCGGCAAGGGTGGTTTTCACCTGACGGAAAAAGGCGCGTTGTTGCTGGACGCCGCCCGTGGGTTATTGCTGAACATCGAACAGTTTCGCCAGCAGGCCAATGGCGTTGCCGAGCGGCTGCTGGGGACCGTGCGCATAGGCATGGCGGAGAACCAGGACAGGGCGGTGAGCCTGAAGCTGGCGGCGGCCATTGCGGCGTTTCGCAGGCGCGAGGAAGCGGTGCAGCTGGAGCTGATCAGTGCGCCACCGGCAGAGCTGGAGCGCTTGTTGCTGGAGCAGCGGCTGGATTACGCCATCAGCTACTTTTCCGGCAACCAGGCAGCCTTCGATTACCAGCCGCTGTTCGAGGAGCGGCAACGGCTGTATTGCGGCAAGGGCCATGAGCTGTTCGGTGAGGCTGGCGTTGGGCGGGAGCGGTTGCTGGCGATGGACCAGGTGCGCCATCCGTACCGGTTTCTCAAGGGCGGCGAGCCGTTCCAGAGCGAGCGCAGCATGGCGGTGGCGGAGCAGATCGAGAGCGTGCTGACGTTCATTCTGTCGGGGCGGCATATTGGCTATCTGCCGTGCCATTGCGCGCAAGCCTGGGAGGCTGAGGGGTTGTTGTGGGCGCTGGACCCGGGGTTGGACTTCGTGGTGCCGTTTACCCTGGCCAGGCACCGGGCGCAGGTGGTTGGCGAGGCACAGCAGGCGTTTGCGCAGGATTTGCTGGCGGCGTTTGTCTGACCGGGCCTCTTCGCGGGTAAACCCGCTCCCACAGGGACCGCGACTTCCTCAGGCATGTGCGGTCTCTGTGGGAGCGGCCTTGTGTCGCGAAAGGGCCGCAAAGCGGCCCCGGCAATATGTGCTGCGAAGCTGAAGTCCTGGGGGCGCTTCGCACCCCTTTCGCGACACAAGGCCGCTCCTACAGAACCGCGCAGCGTCAGTAAGCCATGCCCCAGGTCAGCACCGGGCGGCGAGGCGCAGCAGGCGTTTGCGCAGGATTTGCTGGCGGCGTTTGTCTGACCGGGCCTCTTCGCGGGCAAACCCGCTCCCACAGGGACCGCGACTTCCTCAGGCATGTGCGGTCTCTGTAGGAGCGGCCTTGTGTCGCGAAAGGGCCGCAAAGCGGCCCCGCCAATATGAGCTGCAGAGCTGAAATCCTGGGGGCGCTTCGCACCCCTTTCGCGACACAAGGCCGCTCCCACAGAACCGCGCAGCGTCAGTAAGCCATGCTCCAGGTCAGCACCGGGCGGCGAGGCGCAGCAGGCGTTTGCGCAGG
>NZ_JBEPNE010000027.1:0-51347 GCF_040546125.1 Pseudomonas sp. UYEF17 | reverse complement strand
ATTCTTCGCGGCTAAAGCCGCTCCCACAGGGTACGCGGATTGCTTGCAATTTCAGTTATCTACGCGACAGCGCAGCCCAAAGGGCTGGGCCATCTCCCACAATGAAAACCCATAACCAAGGGAATTGCGCATCAGGGCAGGATGAAGGTAGCTTCTGGAAACCACCTTTTCAGGAATGCCACCCTTGGACTCCATCACCCAGGCCGTACTCGGCGCGGCCCTGCAGGGTACCGTACTCGGCCGCATCCAGGGCCGCCGCTCACTGCTGTATGGTGCGGCGCTGGGCACGCTTCCCGACCTGGACGTGATCATCCGCTACGCCGACCCGGTGTCGCAGATGACCTACCACCGCGGCTTTTCTCATTCCCTGTTCGTGCTCACCGGGCTGGCCGTGCTGCTGGCCTGGCTGGTCAACAAGTGCTGGCCAGGCAAAGGCTATACCTTGCCCAGGCTGTTCCTGGCGTTCTGGCTGGTGCTGGTCACCCACCCGTTGCTCGATGCCTTCACGGTCTACGGCACGCAGTTGTTCTGGCCTTTGCAGGCCACCCCGGAAAGCTGGGCAGCGGTGTTCATCATCGACCCGGTCTACACCGTGCCGCTGCTGGCCGCGGTGATCTACGCAATCATCAAAGGGCTGACGCGCAAGGCTACGCAGCTACTCACCTTGGCCCTGGTATTCAGCGCAGCCTACCTGGGTTTCGGCCTGGCCGGACGCATGGCGGCCGAGCAGCGTTTCCAGGCTGCCCTCGATCGCCAGGGTATCGCTGTCAGCCAGGTACGTGCCGTGCCGATAGCCTTCAACAGCCTGGTCTGGCGGGTGCTGGCCAAGACCCCGGATGGTGATTACTACGAAGGCATCAGCAGCGGGTTCGACCAGCAAGCGCCAGAAATGCAGCGTTTGCCGCGTAATCTGCAGCTGGCGCAAGCGCTGGCCGGCCACCCGCTGCACCAGCGCTTGCGCTGGTTCACCGATGACTGGCTGCGCTACGACCAGGTCGGCGATGCGCTGGTGGTCAGCGACCTGCGCATGGGCATCCCGGGGAACTACACGTTCCGCTTCAACATGGCCCACCGAGACAGCCAGGGGCACTGGATTGCCGATGTGCCGTCGATGTGGAAGGGCGCTGGACCAGGGGCGGCGTTCAATGGCGACGACCTGGTGCTGATCTGGCGACGGATCGTCGAACAGCAGCCACCCTTGCCGCTGGCTGCCTGGACCGACCGTTACCTGGGCCCTGGCGCAGTCGAGCCCGGGCGCTGAGGCATGCGATCAGCCGGGCTGGACCTGGTCAAGTGGACGGCGATGCTGAGCATGGTCGCCGACCACCTGCGTTTCCTGTGGCCTGCTGCCGATGGCCTGTTCATATTGGGGCGGTTAGCGTTTCCGCTGTTCTGCCTGGCGATTGCAGTGAATGTGGGGCGCGCCAGGGGCGGGGCGCTGTATACCCGCGGCAACCTGCGTTATCTGGGGTTGATGCTGGTGTTCGCGGTGCTGTCGGAGCCTGTATACCGTTGGCTGGACAGTGGTTCGCCAACGTTCAGCGTGATGCCGACCTTGGTGTTGGGCTTGCTGGTTGCCTGGGGCGTGCATCATCCGTCGAGGTCGGCGCGCCTGCTTGGTGTTGCCGGTCTGCTTGCAGGGTGGTTGTTCAGCGAACAGCTGATGTACGGGCTGCCGGGGGTGATGCTGCCGGGCGCCTGGTTGATGGCCCGCCGCAAGGGAGGGGCGGCCTGGGTGTTGCCTTGCCTGTTGGCCATGGGTGGGAACCTGACCAACAGTTGGTTGCGGGAACATCTGTTGGCGCCCATTACCGTGCTGACGCTGATTGCTGCAGCCTTGGCGATTCCGGTCGGGTTGCTGTTGCTGCGTCATGATGATTGGCGGGTGTCAGCAGTGGGACGTTGGGGCTACCTGTTCTATCCGGTGCATTTATTGGTGATCAAGGTCCTCGCTTGATCGCTCTTGCGGCCACACCTGCCGTTTTGGCATGCGAAGATCATTGTAGGAGCGGCCTTGTGTCGCGAAAGGGCTGCGCAGCAGCCCCGGCAATCTTCCTGGCGATTGAAATTGCCGGGGCCGCTGCGCGCCCCTTTCGCGACACAAGGCCGCTCCTACAAATGCTGTGCAGCCTCGATAGTCCTGCTTGCATTTCACAGATTCATACCCATCTAAACCGGCCGCACCAGACTCAGGAACTCCCATGGAACCCAACCGCTTCGGCGACATCGCCGCCTTCGTCAGCGCCGCGAAGGCCGGCAGTTTTACCGCCGCCGCCGCCACCTTGGGCCTGACGCGTTCGGCGGTGGGCAAGAGCATCGCTCGCCTGGAGGCGCGCATGGCCGTGCGCCTGCTCAACCGCACCACGCGCAAGCTGAGCCTGACCGACGAGGGCCTGGTGGCCTACGAGCGCTGGCGGCAGATTCTGGATGACCTGGACGAGGTGGAAAGCACCATGGCCCAGCGCCGTGGCAAGCCCACCGGCACCCTGCGCCTTACAGCACCCCTGTCGTTCGGCCAGCGCCATGTGCTGCCGATTCTCGACCGCTACCTGAAGCAGTGGCCCGAGCTGCGTGCGGATATCCGCTTCACCGACCGTTTCGTCGACCTGGTCGAGGAGGGTATCGACGTTGCGGTGCGTATCGGTGCACCGAAGGAAGACTCGCAACTGTTGACGCGCACGGTGGCCTGGCAGCAGTTCGTCACCTGCGCCTCGCCCGCATACCTGGATGCACGCGGCGTACCGCAGGTGCCCAGCGACCTCTACGGCCACGACAAGATCGCCTTCCTGGCTGGTGAAAAGGCCATGCCGTGGCGCTTCCATACCGAAGCGGGGCTGCACCTGTGCGAAGACCCCGGGCGGCTGAACATCGACAGCTCCGAGGCGATGCTCGACGGCGCGCGGGCGGGTTTCGGGCTGATTCACCTGCCCACCTACATTACCGGCGACGACCTGCGCGCCGGCACCCTGGTGGAGGTGCTGCAAGCCTATCGGCCGCCAGCGGACCCGATTCGCATCGTCTACCCAAGCAAGCGCCACCTGTCGCCACGGGTACGTGGCTTCATCGACCTGCTGGTGGCCAGCTGGGAACCGGGCGTGCCCTGGGAATACTGATTGGGGAATGGCAGGCCCCTATGCCGGGCCTGAAGCCGGGTTTATCACTGGCTGCGCAGCAGGGAAACTGGCAGTCACTGATAATCCCTGTGGAGACCCCATGACTGCACTGTCCGTACTGGACCTGGTCATGATCGGCGAAGGCAAGACCTTCGCCGACGCGATCGAAGAGTCCCGCCAACTGGCGCGCCATGTCGAGCAAAAGCACTACAGCCGCTACTGGATCGCCGAACACCACGACATGCCGGGCATCGGCTCGGCCGCCACGTCACTGGTCATCAACGAAATCGCCAATGCCACCCGGCATATCCGCGTCGGCGCCGGTGGCATCATGCTGCCCAACCACGCGCCGCTGGTGGTGGCCGAGCAGTTCGGCACGCTCGACACCCTGCACCCTGGCCGCATCGACCTGGGCCTCGGCCGTGCGCCGGGCAGCTCCGGGCCGACCGTGCGCGCCTTGCGTGGTGCTGCGCCAGAGCGCGACTTCAGCCAGGACATCGCCGAGCTGCGCGACTACCTGGCCGACAACGGCCAGCGCCGCGTGCGCGGTGTGCCGGGCAAGCATGACATCCCAGTGTGGATCCTCGGCTCCAGCCTGTTCGGCGCCGACCTGGCAGCGAAACTGGGCCTGCCCTATGCCTTCGCCTCGCACTTTGCCCCGCGCTACCTGCTGCAGGCCATTGCCCACTACCGGGCAAACTTCCAGCCTTCGGCACAACTGGCCAAGCCGTATGTGATGGTGGGCATGAACCTGTTCGCCGCCGACAGTGACGCCGAGGCGGATTACCTGGCCAGCTCCCATCGCAAGTGGATGCTGGACTTGCATGTCGGGCGCTTCGGCCTGTTGCCCAAGCCGCAGGAGGGTTATGTCGAGAGCCTGCCGGGCCATGAGCGCGCGGTACTTGAGCAGGTGATGGCCTGCACCGTGGCCGGCGGGCCGGAGCGGGTAAGGGAAGGGTTGCGCACCCTGATCGAGCAGACCGGCGCGGATGAACTGATGATCGACTGCCGCATTCACGACCCGCTGGCGCGGCAGCGTTCGCATGCCTATGCCGCGCAGGCCCTGGCTGAACTGAGGTCTTGAAAGTTGTGGGGGGCCGTGTAGGAGCGGCCTTGTGTCGCGAAAGGGCCGCAAAGCGGCCCCCGGTTTTGTTGCCAATGTGCGGATCACTGGGGCTGCTTCGCAGCCCGTTCGCGACACAAGGCCGCTCCTACAGGTACCGAGCCAGTCGTGAATCAGGCTTCAGCATCAAGCCTGCTTGAGGAACGGATAATCCGTATACCCCTCAGCCCCATTGGCATAGTCGAACTGCGCCCGGTGCGCATTCAGCGGCGCCTGCACCCGCAGCCGCTCTACCAGGTCCGGGTTGGCAATGAAGCTGCGCCCGAACGCTACGGCATCGATCAAGCCACGCCCGATCAGGTCTTCACCTTTCTCGGCGGTGTAGGCACCGGCAGCAATGATCACCCCCGGGTAGGCCGCACGAATCGCCTGGCGGAATTCGTCACGCAGCGGCTTGCCGCCGGCCCAGTCCGGTTCGGACAGGTGCAGGTAGGCAAGGTTGCGCTTGGCCAGTTCGCGTATCAGGTACAGGCCTGCGGCTTCCTGGTCCTCGCCATTGTCCACGCCATTGAAACCACCCAGCGGGAACACACGGATGCCCACGCGCTCGGCGCTCCAGTTGGCAATCGCCGCGTCCACTGCTTCAAGCACGATACGCGCACGGTTCTCGACGCTGCCGCCGTAGCGGTCTTCGCGGTGGTTGGCGCTAGGGGTGAGGAACTGGTGCAGCAGGTAGCCGTGGGCGGCGTGCAGCTCGATGAAGTCGAACCCGGCTTCACGGGCATTGGCCGCCGCCTGGCCGAAGTCGGCAACGATGCCGGCGATTTCCGCCTCGCTCAGCGCCCGCGGCGCAGAGGTTTCCACACGCATCAGGTTGCCGTGCTCGTCACGCAGGGTAGTGCGGGCAGCAGCCGGCAGCGCCGAAGGTGCCACCGGGGCTTCGCCGCCGGGTTGCAGGGAAGTGTGCGATACCCGCCCGGTGTGCCACACCTGCACGGCGCTATGGCCGCCATCGGCGTGGATGCCTTCGTTGACACGCTTCCAGGCGGCGATCTGCTCGGCGCTGTGGATGCCCGGCGAGCCGGAATAGCCTTTGGCCTGGAAGGAAATCTGCGTGGCTTCGGTGATGATCAGCCCGGCGCTGGCGCGTTGGCGGTAGTACTCGGCCATCAGCGAGGTAGGTACGTCACCCGGCTCGAGGCTGCGCAGGCGGGTGAGGGGGGCCATGAACACGCGGTTGGGCAGGGTGAGCGGGCCGACTTTCAGGGGTTGCAAGAGTTTCATTGCTGCTCCAGAGGTGGAAAACCAATGGTGCGCACGATACCGAGGTGATTGGGGAAAGGGGGGACCGGGAGCCCGGCATTGGGCTCCCCAATTATTTGTTCCAGCAGCTTGGATGTCGCCTGTTCCGGCCTCTTCGCGGGTAAACCCGCTCCCACAGGGGTTGCACAGGCCCTGAAGGCATAGGTGATCCTGTGGGAGCGGGCGTGCCCGCGAAGAGGCCAGGACAGGAGTACGATCAGCTGCGGGCCAACCGCCCACTCACATAATGCGCCACATCATTGAACCCCGGCGTCGACGCATGCCCCGGCGTGACCAGCGAATCAATGAACGCCTCATCCTCCGCGGTAATCTTCACCGTCAGCGCGCCGCCATAGGTATCCCACTGTTCTTCCGTACGCGGTCCGACAATCGCCGAACTGACCAGCCGATTGTTAAGCACCCAGGCAATCGCGAACTCGACGATACCCACGCCCTTGGCCTCGACATAGGCCTGGATCTGCCGGGCAATGGCCAGCGACTCCTGGCGCCATTCCACCTCCATGATGCGCTTGTCCTGGCGCCCGGCACGGCTACCGGCATCCGGCACCGCCCCCGGCGCATACTTGCCGCTGAGCACGCCCCGCGCGAGCGGGCTGAACGGCACCACGCCCAGGCCATGGGCGCCGGCTGCGGTGAGTTGCTCCGGCTCGGCCTGGCGGTTGACGATGTTGTACAGCGGCTGGCTCACCACCGGCCTGGGCACGCCCAGGCGCTCGGCAATGTGGCAGGCCTCGGCGATGCGCCAGCCGCGGAAGTTGGACACGCCCCAGTAACGGATCTTGCCCTGGCGCAGCAGGTCGCCGATGGCCTGCACGGTTTCTTCCAGCGGCACCTTGTGGTCTTCGCGGTGCAGGTAGTAGATGTCCAGGTAGTCCATGTCCATGCGCGTCAGCGTGGCCTCCAGGGCATTGAAGATGTGCTTGCGCGACAGCCCGCTGCGGTTGGGCAGGCCATCGGCCGGGCCGAAGCCGACCTTGCTGGCCACGATCCAGTCCTGGCGATGGCGGGCCACCGCTTCGCCGACGATTTCCTCCGCGCGCCCGGCGTTGTACACGTCAGCGGTGTCGATGAAGTTGATGCCCTGGTCCCAGGCCTTGTCGATGATGCGCAGGGCGTCCTCGGTGCTGGTCTGCTCGCCGAACATCATGCTGCCCAGGGTAAGGGCGGAAACCTGCAGGCCACTGTGGCCGAGGGGGCGGTAGATCATGCGCTTGGGTCCTTGTGCAGTAGGCTGATCTTCCTGTTTTACACACAACCGGGGCGCAATGAAAGGCAGCCTCAACCGATCAGCGCCAAGGCCTCCTGCAGGCTCAACGGCCGCTTCAAGCGTTGCGACAGCGTCGCCATGGCATCGGAATAGCCCTTGGCGATGACCGCCTCGACCCGCTCATCCACGCATTGCAAGGCGATGAAGTCGCCTTTTTCCGGCTCGCCGACGAACTCGATGCGGTTCCAGTCCCGCGCGTGGCCCAGTACTTCGTAGGTGCGGCCGTGCTGGTAGGTCCAGAAGAACGGCACGTCGGCATAGCGGCGCTGCTCGCCGAGCATGTTGGCGGCGGCGATCACCCCATGTTGCTGGGCCAGGCGCCAGTGTTCGATACGCACCGGGCGCCCGCTGAGCGGGAAGGTGGCGATATCCCCTGCGGCCCACAGGCCATCTGCAGCGCGCATTTCAGCGTCGACTTGCACCGACTTGTCCTCGGTCAGCAGCACCCCCTGGATGAAAGCGGTCGCTGGTCTGACCCCGGTGCCCAGCAGCACCAATGGCGTCTGTAGCCGTTCACCGTTGGCCAGCAGCACGGCCTCGACCTTGCCCTGGCCCTCGATCCGCTCGACCTCGGTGGGGCCGTGGAAGGTGACCCCCTTGCGTTCGTGCAATTCGCGGATGCTACGGCCGATGCGCTCGCCCAGCTGCCGGGCCAGGGGGACCTCATGGCGGGTGACCAGGTGCACCTGCACACCGTACTTGCGCAAGGCCGAGGCGGCCTCAAGGCCGATGAAACCGTCGCCGACTATCACTGCCGGCTGGCCGGGCTCGGCAGCGTCCAGCAGGTGCGCGGCATCCTCCCGTGAGCGCAGGGTAAATACCCCGGGCAGGTCGACGCCCGGGATATCGGGCCGCAGCGCCTTGCCGCCGGTGGCCAGCAGGCAGGCGTCATAGTCGATCTGCTGGCCGTCGGCCAGGGTGATCTGGCGTTTCTGGGTGTTCAGGGTGCGCACCTTGCCATGCTTGCGCTCCAGCTGGCCCTTGCGCAGGGCGTCGGCGTCGAGCAGGGCCGGCACTTCATCGGGCGGCATCTGCCCGGCGATCACGAATTTGCTAAGGGAAGTACGATCGTAGGCTGGCTGGCGCTCCTGATCGACCCAGACCAGGCGGCCGGCAAAGCCATGGTCCAGCAGGGTGGCGACTGCGGCGCTGCCCGCGGCACCGGCGCCGACCACCACGAAACAGCGGGCGTCGCTGTGGCGGGGCGGCTCGGTTCTGGGCAGGGGTTGGTCGTCGACCCAGACCTCGTCGCCCTTGACCCAGGTTTTGTAGCGGCGCAGGTCGGCCAGGGCCGGCGGCTCGCAGACCGCGCCCTCGTCCACGGCGAACGCGGCCTTGTGCCAGGGGCACACCAGCAGGCCGCCGCACACCACGCCTTCATTGAGTGGCGCGCCTTCGTGGGGGCAGTTGCCCTGGTAGGCGTGCACCTGGTCGCCCAGGCGGATGAGGATGATCTCCTCGTTGCCGGCCTGGACGCGCAGGGGGCGGTGTTCGTCGAGTTGGGCCAGGCGGGCCACGGCGTGCTGGGTCATGGGGGTTCTCCAAAGGGACCTTTGGAACCATTTGACGCCTGGGCTGGGGAGGGGATGCGTTGAGCTGACGATCGGTGGAGGGGGGGGGATTGTGTGTGGTCTGGGCGGGCCTCTTCGCGGGCTTGCCCGCTCCCACAGGGATGCCACAGTGTTCGAGCTTGTGGTGATCCTGTGGGAGCGGGCGAGCCCGCGAACGGGTTCAACTGGCCCTTGCAGTACTCAGCGCACCAGCCCGGGTAACCCGCAAGGCCACCAAGCTACCCAGCACGATCAACGCCGCCAGCGAATACAGCGCGGCATCGGTCGAGCCGGTCTGGTCCTTGATGAAACCGACCAGGTAAGGGCTGAGGAAACCGGCCATCTGGCCCACCGAGTTTATGACCGCCAGGCCCGCGACAGCCGCGCCGGCGCTGAGCAGCGCGGTGGGCATCGGCCAGAACATCGGCAGGCCGGTGAGCGCGCCCATGGTGGCGATCGACAGGCCGAGGATGGCGATGGCCGGGTTGCCGGCGAAGTTCACCGCGATCAGCAGGCCGATGGCGCCCATCAGCATCGGCACCACAAGATGCCAGCGGCGCTCGTTGCGCAGGTCGGCCGAACGCCCGCACAGGATCATGAATACGCCGGCCAGCAGGTACGGGATGGCGCTGAGCCAGCCGATCAGCAGCGGGTTGTCGAAGCCCATGTTCTTGATGATCGACGGCAGCCAGAAGTTGATCGCGTACACACCGCTCTGGATGCAGAAGTAGACAAAGCCGAAGGTCCAGATCAGCGGGTTGGTCAGCACGGCGAGCACGCCGTCGCCGGTGGTGCTCGACTTGCTGGCGGCATCGGCCTCGAGGTCGGCGGCGATCAGCTGGCGTTCGGCCGGGCTCAGCCAGGCAGCTTTCTGGTAGCCGTCACTGAGCAGGAACACCGCCAGTACACCCAGGGCAACGGTCGGCAGGCCCTGGATCAGGAACATCCATTGCCAGCCGGCCAGGCCGTGCTGGCCGGCGGCGAAGTGTTGGAGGATCCAGCCGGAGAACGGCCCGCCGAGCAGGCCCGAAACCGGGATCGCCGACATGAACAGGGCCATGATGCGACCGCGGCGGGCCGCCGGGAACCAGCGCGAAAGGTACAGCACCACGCCCGGGAAGAAGCCGGCTTCGGCGGCGCCGGTCAGCAGGCGCAGGGCGTAGAACTCGGTGGGCGTGGTGACGAACAGCAGGCAGGTGGAGAGGCTGCCCCAGGCGATCATCATCAGCGCGATCCAGCGCCGCGGGCCGAAGCGGTTGAGTGCCAGGTTGCTCGGCAGGCCGCAGAGCACATAGCCGATGAAGAAGATGCCGGCGCCAAGGCCGTACACCGTTTCGCTGAACTTCAGGGCGTCGAGCATCTGCAGCTTGGCAAAGCCGACGTTGACGCGGTCCAGGTAGTTGAACAGGTAGCAGATGAAAATGAACGGAATCAGCCGCAGGGTGATGCGCCGGTACAGCGCGTTGCGGTTGGTGTCCGTGCCTTGGTCAGGGGCGGGGCTGTATGCCATGATCGGGTTCTCTGTTGTTATGGTTGTCGCCGCGTCGCCTGTTCCGGCGCTCGCCCTGACGAGTCTCGGGGACTGCGGCGTGCCTGTCTTTGTGCTTTTGCACAGCACTTGCACCGGGCTGCTGTGCCCGAGCCCAAAACCCTGACACCCAAAGGACCGTTCAATGTTCGAACTCGACCATGACCTGGCGCAGGATATCGTTGACCGCGCGATGGCCATTCTGCCATGCAACGTCAATGTCATGGACAGCCAGGGGTTGATCCTTGGCAGTGGCGAACCTGAGCGTATCAACACCCGCCACGAGGGCGCGCAACTGGTGCTGGCCAACGGCCGCATCGTCGAGCTGGATACCGACGCGGCCAAATGCCTGAAGGGCGTGCAGCCCGGGGTGAACCTGCCACTGATGCTGGATGGCCGATTGATGGGCGTACTCGGCCTGACCGGTGACCCGCAGCAAGTGCGTACCTATGGTGAACTGGTGCGCATGACCGCCGAAATGCTGCTGGCCCAGCGCCATTTGCAGGCCGACCAGCAATGGCGACGGCAGCGCTGTGACGATTTGCTGGCCCTGCTGCTGGGCGGCAGCGGCGATTCTCCGCGGTTGCTCGACGAGGCCCGGCAACTGGGCCTGAAACCCCAGTTGCCACGGGTACCGTGCCTGTTCGAACTGGCCTCGGGGCCAGCCGCCGAAACCCTGGCGGCATGGTTGATGAGCCGCTACCCGGACAGTTGGTGCGTAAGCCCGGCCCGCCAGTCGTTGTTGTGGTGTCGCCCGGCAGGCGTGGTGCTGGACGAACCTCGCCTGCTGGAACGCCTGCAGCGCCATGGCTGGGAAGTGGAGCGGCTGGCCCTGGGCAGTGCCGCGCAAAGCCTGGAGCAACTGCGCCGGGGTTATCGCCGGGTGCGCGACCTGCTGGCCTATGGGCGCGAGGTACTGCCCGGCGAGCGCCTGCTCAGCCTGCAACGCTACCGGTTGCCGGCATTGCTGTGGCGGCACCGCAACGATGATGCGCTGGATGAATTGCTGGAGCCGTTGCAGCGTATTCGCAGCAAGGACAGCAGCGGGCAGTTGCTCACCACCCTGCGCGCCTGGTGTGCCCATGACGGCCAGAGCCAGGCCTGTGCCGATGCCCTGGGCATCCACCGCAACAGCCTGCGCTACCGCCTGGAGCGGATTGCCGAGCTGGGCGAGGTCGACCCGCTGCGCATGGAAGGGATGCTTAGCCTCTACCTGGGGTTGCAGCTGCTGCCTGCCGATTGACATGAGACATGTAGGAGCAGCCTTGTGCTGCGAAGAGGCCCGTACTGACAATGCACATCTGTTGCCTGTACCGGCCTCTTCGCAGCACAAGGCTGCTCCTACAAAGGTGGAGGCAGCCGCGAAGGCATCTGCCCAAACAACCCGCCCGGCGTTTTGTGCATTTGACCGAGGCCTCCTTGGCAGCCACCTGTCAGCATGCCGCTCATCAGGACAGGAGAAACCCCATGAAGATCGTCATTGCCCCCGACTCGTTCAAGGACAGCCTCGACGCTGCCGGTGTCGCCCGCGCCATTGCGGCGGGCCTGGGCGAAGCCTGGCCTGAGGCCGAGCTGGTCGAGTGCCCGATGGCTGATGGTGGCGAAGGCACCATGGATGCGATTCTCGCCGCCAGCCACGGCGAACTGCGTCGTCAGACCGTGCGCGGGCCGCTGGGGCAAAGCGTGGAGGCCGGCTGGGGCTGGCTGCCGCAAAGCCGCACGGCGATCATCGAAATGGCCCAGGCCAGTGGCCTGCAGCTGGTGCCGCCAGGCCAGCGCGATGCCTGCCGCAGCAGCACCTGGGGCACCGGCGAGCTGATTGCCGCCGCCCTGGCCGCCGGCGCGCAACGGGTAGTGCTGGCCATCGGCGGCAGTGCCACCAACGACGCGGGCAGCGGCATGTTGCGGGCGCTGGGCCTGCGCCTGCTGGACGCCGATGGGCAAGCGCTGGAAGAGGGCGGCCTGGCCTTGGCCAAGCTGGCCCGCATCGATGCCAGCGACCTCGACCCGCGCCTGGCCGAGGTGCAGTTCGAAGTCGCAGCAGACGTCGACAACCCGCTGTGTGGCGCCAATGGCGCCTCGGCGATCTTCGGCCCGCAGAAGGGCGCCAACCCACAGCAGGTGCAGGCGCTGGACCAGGCCCTGGGGCATTTTGCCGACCATTGTGCGCAGCTGCTGGGTGAGGATGTGCGGGACTACCCTGGCTGTGGCGCTGCCGGCGGCATGGGGTTCGCCGCGCGTGCTTTCATGGGCGCGCAGTTCCGCCCAGGGGTGGAAGTGGTGGCCGAACTGGCCGGCCTGGATGCCTTGGTGCAGGGCGCAGACCTGGTGGTGACCGGCGAAGGGCGCTTCGACGCCCAGACCTTGCGTGGCAAGACGCCGATGGGCGTGGCCCGGGTTGCCAAGCGCCACGGGGTGCCGGTGGTGGTGCTGGCCGGGACCTTGGGTGAAGGCTACCAGCAGCTGTATGCCCATGGTGTCGATGCTGCCTTTGCCCTGGCCAGCGGGCCGATGAGCCTGGAGCAGGCATGTGCCAATGCCGCTGGGCTGCTGCGGGCGCGGGCTTGTGATATCGGGCGGCTGTGGCGCTGCGCAACGCGAACTTGATCGAGATCCAGATACCGGCGGTGAACCCTGTGGGAGCGGGCGTGCCCGCGAAACAGGCACTGCGGTTTCATGGCACCGGCTTCGCCGGTGTTCGCGGGCATGCCCGCTCCCACAGGTTTTATGCGATGTTCAGAAGCGCGGTTACTGGGAGCGGGCAAGTTGGGACGCCGTCCCGCCCAGGTTCTCGAACATGGCAATGAAGTTGGCCAGCGCCGGTGAAGCATTCCGGGCGTTCCATTTCATGTACAAGCCCAGGCCCGGGGTGGGCTGGTCGTCGATTGGCAGGATTGCTCGGAACTGCACGCGCTCGCGCGGTATGGAGCCGATGAACGAGGCCGGCACCAGGGCCACGCCAAAACCACAGGCCACCAAGCCGAGCAGGGTGTGAACCTGTGCCGCTTCCTGCACCACCCTGGGGTAGAAACCCGCCGCCTCGCACAGCGCCGTCAACTGCGCGTGGTAGCCGCTGCCCAGGGCTTGCGGGGTGAAGACGAAATCCTCATCAGCGAAATCGCGCAGGTCTACCGCCCCCTCCCGTGCTTTGGCATGGCGGGCGGGCAGGGCCATCACGATTTGCTCGTCGAGCAGCAACCGTGACTCTAGGGTGCCAGCCGGCAACGGCAACCTGCGCATGAAGCCGATATCCGCCTCACCGGCCAGCAGGGCCTTGGCCTGCACGGCCGATGGCATCTCGCGGATGGTCAGCTGCACGTTCGGGTACGCCTCGCGAAAGCGGCGCAAGGTGGTGAGCAGCGACTCGTAATAAGCGATGGAAATGGCGGTGATGTCCAGCTTGCCGCAGATGCCGGCGGACACATTGCGCGCATACTCGATGCCCTGTTCCAGCTCGGCCAGCGTGCGGTAGGCGGTGTCGAGGAAGGCCGTGCCCGCAGTAGTCAGCCGTACCCCGCGCTTGTTGCGCAGGAACAGGCTGAAACCGAGCTTGTCCTCGAGGCGACCAATCGCCTGGCTCAGCGGTGGTTGCGCCATGTGCAGGCGCGCGGCGGCCTTGTGGAAGTGCAGCTCTTCGGCCACGGCAACGAACTGCCGAAGCAAACGTGTCTCGATCATCCTGCGGTCCTTCGGCCCGGTGAACCGGCGGTGATATCCATGAGATATCAAAGTTACATGCTTTTAATATTAAGTCATTGATTTTTTTGTTGTTATCGTAGAAAGGAGAATCGAAGGTAGCCAGCAAATGCCCGTCACAGAGCCTTTCCACGACAACGTTGCGGTCTTCACCGATGCCGCACAGGGCCTGGGATTGGCCTGTTCCATGACGCTGGCGGAGGTGGGCGAACTGCGTAACCGCCTCAAGGCATGCAGCCATGTGCCAGTCAACGTCGCCAACACTCGCGCCGACCTGGGCGAAAGCCTGGTCTGGGATGAATGCAGCGGCGCGTTGTACTTCGTCGATATCTCAGGCGGGCGGATCAACCGCCTGACGCCCGATGGCGAAGCCGAGTGCCTGTACGAATCCGCGGCACGCATCGGCGCGTTGGCGTTGACCGACCAGGGCAACCTGATTTTCACCGAGGATGCCAGCGTGGCCATCTTCGACGTGCCGCTGCGCAAGGTACGCCGGCATTCGGTGTCGGTTCACCCGCGGTCGACCTATCGTTTCAACGACGGCGCCTGCGACCCGCAGGGCCGCTTCGTAACCGGGCTGATGGACGATGCCCTGAGTGGCAATACCGGGGCGCTGTTCCGCTTTGACGGGCAGTTGAGCGACCAGGTGATCCACGACGACATGGCGTTGCCCACCGGCCTGGCCTGGTCGCAGGACGGCCACACGGTGTACTTCGTCGATTCGGCGGCGCGCTCGATCTATCGCGCCAGCTACCTGGCCGAAGGCCGGCTTGGTGCGGTCACCCTGTTTGCCGAAACCCCTGCCGAACTGGGGCGCCCGGACGGCCTTGCGCTGGACCGCGAAGGCGGCCTGTGGGTGTGCCAGTACCATGGCAGTTGCCTGCTGCGCTATGACCGCCATGGCCACCTGACCGACCAGGTGCTGATGCCAGTGCCGTGCCCCACCAGTTGCTGCTTTGGCGGGGCGGGCATGAATACCTTGTTCATCAGTACCGCGCGCTTCGGCATGAGTGCCGAAGACCTGCACCACTACCCCGACGCTGGCGACCTGTATGCCATCAGCCCGGAAATTGGCGGCATCGCCCGGCACACCTTCAAGGAATGAGCTTTTGCGCCTGGCTGGCCGGTAGCACGGCCAGTTCGCCAAAGCGCTGCGCCGCGTCGATGTAGCGCAACGCCGACTTGGCATCTTTCCAGCCCACATAGCTCATCAGCGCCTTCAACTCCCAACCGTTGGCCGTGGCCCAGGTGGCGAAGCCACGGCGCAGCGAGTGGCCGGTATACAGCGCCGCCGGTACCCCGGCGCGTTCCAGCATGCGCCGCAGCAGGCCGACCAGGCTGTTGCTGTTGAGCGCGGTGTCGCCGAGGTTGCCCCAGCGGTCGAGCTTGCGGAACACCGGCCCATGGGCGATGCCGGCGACTTCCAGCCATTGCAGGTAGGCCGTGACCGGGCACAAGGCCTTGAGGGCCGGGGTGCGGTGTTGTACGCCCAGGGCCTCGCGGTCGCCCTTGCTGCGCGGCAGGAACAGGGTGATGCCGACACCCGCCTCGGCCTGGATGTGCTCCACGCGCAGGCGGGCCAGTTCATCACCCCGAAAACCGCGCCAGAAGCCCAGCAACAGCAGCGCAGCGTCGCGACGCGCCCGGCGCAGGGTGGCCAGGTCATGCTGTTCCTGGGCCTGGCGGGCTTCTTCTTCGAAACATTCCACTGCGCTTTGCAGGTGCTGCAGCAACAGCGGCGCGGCCTGCCTGGGCGGTGTCGGGTGCAAGGTGCGGATGCCGCGCAGCACCTGGCGCACCAGCGGCGCCTTGGTCGGGTCGGGGAAACCTTGGGCGACGTGCCATTGGCTGAGCGCCGCCAGGCGCTGGCGCAGGGTGCTGACGGCATGCTGGTCGGCGTGGTCGGCCAGGTAGCGGGCGATGCTCTCGGTCGTGGCCGGCAGAAAACCGCCCCAGTGGGTTTCGAAATGCTCGATGGCGGCCTGGTAGCTGCGCCGGGTGTTGTCACGGGTGGCGGCGCGGAGGTAGCGCTCGATGTCGGTCATGGTGCGGGGGCGAGTGGATGATGGGCACACGATAAACCGAAATGGGTTGCCTGTCCTGGCTGCGATGCTGGCGGGATTGTCGGGGGCGCTTTGCGCCCCTTTCGCGACACAAGGCCGCTCCCACAGGGTTGCGCTGCCTGCAGGTCCAGCGCTGTACCTGTGGGAGCGGCCTTGTGTCGCGATGGGCTGCGAAGCAGCCCCAATCTGGCTTGCGTTACACGCAGGCCTTGTCCTCGACACCGTTGAAGAGCGGGTAGTCACGCAACTGCGCCGGCGACAGCGGCCGGCTGAAGTGGTAGCCCTGGGCGATATCGCAGCCGGCAAGCTTCAGGCACACCACTTGTTCGCGGGTTTCCACGCCTTCGGCCACCACTTCCAGGCCCAGGCGTTTGGCAAGGATGATGGTGGACGACACGATCGGGCTGTCGTCGTGGCTGTTGGACAGCGGCGCAATCAGCGAGCGGTCGATCTTCAGTTTGCTCAGCGGCAGCGAGTGCAGGTGGGCGAAGCCGGCGTAGCCGCGGCCGAAATCGTCCAGGCTGATGCCCAGGCCAGCTTCGCGCAGGGTGTGCAGGTGCGCCACCGCCGTGCCTTCGGGGTCGAGGATGGTGGTTTCGGTGATTTCCAGCTCCAGCCGCTGCGGGGCGATGGCGTACTGCTGCAGTTTGCTCAATAGCCGTGCAGCGAAGTCCGCTTGGCGTAGCTGCAGGGCGGATACATTGACCGCCAGCCGTGTCTCCCGGCCCTGGGCGTCCCAACCCGACAAGGCCTCGCAGGCCAGGCGCAGCACCTCCCAGCCCAGCTCGACAATGAAGCCGCTGCGTTCGGCAAGGTCAATGAACCGGTCCGGGTACAGCAGGCCGAACTCGGGGTGGTCCCAGCGCACCAGCGCTTCGTAGCCCAGCACCTGCTGGGTGTCGAGGCGGATCTGTGGCTGGTAGTGCAGCACGAACTGGCGCTCGGCCAGGGCGCTGCCGAAGGCCTGTTCGAGGGTGAAGGCGTGAATGTCGGCCAGGTTCAGCGACGGGTCGAAGAAACGGTACTGGGCGCGCCCGGCCTGCTTGGCCGAGTACATCGCGGCATCAGCACTGCGGATCAGGCTGTCGATGTCCTGGCCATCGCGCGGGCAGATGCTCACGCCCACGCTGGGGCTGGTGTTGACCTCCTGGCCGTCCAGCGCGTAGGTGGCCGACAGCTTCTGCACCAGTACGCGGACCCAGGCATTGATCTGTTCCTCGCTGCGCTCGCCGGCCAGCAGCACCACGAACTCGTCGCCACCAAAGCGCGAAGCCTCGTCGCCTGGCTCCAGCAGACGCTGGATACGCCCGGCCACGGCCTGCAGCAGCAGGTCGCCGACCTTGTGCCCGAGCGAGTCGTTGATCGACTTGAAACGGTCCATGTCGATGAACAGGATCGCCATCAGCCGGCGCTTGCCGCGTTGCCGGGTCAGCGCCTGGCTGGCCACCTCGACGAACTGGCGCCGGTTGTGCAGGCCGCTGAGGTGGTCGGTGGCCGCGGCATGGCTGCTGCGCCGGTGTTCGTCCTCGAGGCGGCCGATCAACTGCTGGTTGACCTGCTGCGCCTGTTCCAGTGCGTTGAAGGCCTCCTGGCGCTTGCGCAACAGGCGCAAGGTCCACAGCAGGCTGGCGAGGATCATCAGGGTCATGCTCAGGTTCAGCCAGAACTGCCGGGAATAGGCCAGCGTCGAAGGCGCGAGGATTTCGTCCTGGCGCTGGCTGACCACCACGCTGAAACCCCGCTCGGGCAGGCGCCGGTACAGGCTTTGGTACGGGTCGCCGGCTGCGTACTGGGTCAGCATGCCTGCATCACTGCCGCTGTCCGGCAGCCCGGGCAGCAGGGCGTCGCCGGCCACCACCACGCCGCTGCTATCGATGCGCAACCGCTCCAGGCCGTCATCCTGCAACAGGCGCACCAGCCCGCTGCTGCCCAGGTCGATGTGCTGTAGCAGCACCGCCAGGTAGCCGATGTCCAGCTGCACCACCAGGATATTGTCGATTTCGCCGCCGGGCAGGTTGGTCAGCGGCAGCAGGAAGGGCAGGTGCCAGTTGGGCAGGGTGGCCGGTTGGCCGGGGGGCTGCACGCTGGGCAGGAACGGTTTAAAGCCGTAGCGGGCAACGTGCCGCTGCAGCTGGCGCAACCAGTCTTCGGGCAGCTCGGCAGCCTCGTCGGCATGGCTGGCCGACAACAGCCGGCCTTGCCGGTCATACAGGCTCATGCGCTTGAATGCCGGGTCTTCGGCAAGCATCCGCGCCAGGCTGGCGCTGCCCTGGCGCAGCACCTTCATGTCGTCCTGGGTGACCCGGCCCACGGCTTGGGCGCGATCCACCAGCTGGCGCAGGCTCTCGCCGACGATACTGGCCAGGTTCAGGTGCTCGGCGGCCTTGGCCGACAGCGCGTCCTGGCGGGCGGCGGCCTTCTGCGAAACGTGCAGCCCCCAGAGAAAGGCCAGGGTGGCTGCACAGAGCATCAGGATCAGCAGCCGCAGAAGGCTGGCGGATGAAAGCGAACGGCGAATCACTGCTGATAGTTCCCGACCCTGGGTGATGGTCGAAAAAATACGACAGTAAGATGACAGCCTAATGACTGATGGCTAATTGCCTTTAAGGATTGCCCTTATCGGCCAGGGGCGTCTGCAGGCGCGCGGTTTCTTCCTCCATGTAACTCATCAGCGCGCTGACTTCGGTATCGCCCAGGCGCATGTTGGGCATGGCCACGCGGTTGTACTGTTCGTACAGCAGCATGGCCAAGGGGTCTTTCTGGGCCAGCATCAGGTCGGGCTCCTTCAGCCAGCGGGTCAGCCAGTTGGCATCACGCTGGCGGGTCACGCCCAGCAGGTCGGGGCCGATGCCGGGTTGCCCTGGTTCGGCGTTGCCCAGGGTGTGGCAGGACGAGCAACGGGTACGGAACAGCTGCTCGCCACTGCTGGGGGCGCGCACCTCGGGAGCCTGCGCGTAGTCGTTGGCCATGGCGCTGGCCTGTTTCCAGTTGTGCAGGCTGTTGCCCAGGCGGTCGGCGAGGATATACGGGCTTTCAAAGGGCGAGGCTTTCATCCAGCGGCCGGTGGCCTGGTTGCCGATGATCAGGCTCAGGTTGTGGTCTTTTGAGCGGCCGTTTTCCAGGCCATCGATGTACAGGCCCAGGCTGCGGCGCAATTGTTCGATATCGGCTGGCTCGCCGGTGAGCAGCGTCCAGCCGGGGCCGATACCGAACTTTTCGGCGTAGCGCTTGAGGGTGGCGGGGGTGTCGTTGTAGGGGTCGATGCTGATGGAGTAGAGGAAGATGTCCTTGCCGACCCGGTCACCGAGGATTTTCTGTACCTGGCGCAGGCGGGCGGTTTCCACCGGGCAGGAATCGGAGCAGCCGGTGAAGATGAAGTTGATGGCGACCACCTTGTTTTTGATCAGGTCGTCGAAGAAATGCACCTTTTCACCGTCCTGGGTGAGCAGCGGGATGTTGGGGAAGTAGTCGGCACCCCAGGGCGTTGCAGCTTCCTCGGCCACGGGTTGCTGTGGTTGCAACGGCCAGAACGGGATGCTGGCGGCGAACAGCGAGAGCACCAGCAGGAAACGCCATGAGCCGGACATGATGCGGTCCTCGTCGATAACGGTATTGGGGGCTGCCCTGCAGCCCTATCGCCGGCAAGCCAGCTCTCACAGGTACTGCACAAGGCTTGGAGCCGATGCGGTCGAGGTGGGAGCTGGCTTGCCAGCGAGGGGCCGCATGGCGGCCCCCGCTTTTCGGTTACCTGATGCTGACCGGCGCCGTCACGCTCTGCCCCAGTGCCGATTTCACGGTCACGGTTGCTGGTGTGGCAGGGCCGCTGCCGGTGGTGGTGGTCGACAACCTCCAACGGGCGCCGCTGCTAGTGGCACTGAGCGTGGCCGTGCCCAGCAGCAGCGGGCCACTGGTGGTAGCCGCCGTCACGGTAATGCTGTTGCCGGTGGCCACCGTGGTGGTGCCCGAAATGTCCCAGGTAAAGCGGTTGCCGCTGCGCACCTGCACCGTGGCACTGGTGACCTGGATCTGGTCGACCGCCGCTGCCGGGCTCACCGCAATGCTGACCGTGGCCGGGGCCACCGATTCGGCGCCCTTGGCATCACGAGCCGAGTAGTTGAAGCTGGCGGTGAACGCTGTGGTTACCGTGGCCGGTGGGGCGTAGGTGACCGTTGTGCCGTCGGTACTGGTAGCGCCCTGGCCGGAGCTCGGCTGGCTGAGGCCGACGACGGTCAACGGCAGGTTGTTTTCCGGATCGGTGTCGTTGGCCAGCACGTTCAGGGTGATCTGCTTGCCTGCCGTGGTAGCCGCGCTGTCGTTGGCCGCGACCGGCGGTTTGTTGGCCGGGTCGTCGTCATCATGGTCTTTGGTGCGGAAGGTCGGCAGGCCAACCGAAGCCACGTACTCCACGCCATCCCAACCCGGCAGCGGGGTCGGCATCACCTGGAACTGGCCTGGGTGTTCCAGGTCCCAGCGCAGCAGCATCGACGAGTCCTCATGCTGGGTGTTGTGGCAGTGTTCCATGTAGGTCCCGGCAAACTCGCGGAAGCGCAGGGCCACTTCCACTTCTTCCGAAGAATCGATATCCGGCCCGATGCGATACACATCCTTGCGCGCCCATTTTTCCCATTCTGGCGGGGCCTTGCCATCGCGGCTGAGGATCACACCTTCCTCGAAGTGCACATGCACCGGGTGGCTCCAGCCATTGCCGCCGTTGATGATCTTCCACACTTCCAGGGTGCCGTCGCCGCTGAAGCCACCGTCGGTGGACTGCTGGGCCAACTGTGGCGCCACGTTGATGCGCCGTGGGTCCATGGAATAGCCGAAGCCGCCATCGGTCTTGATGGTCCAGGGCTGGGTGTCGGTGCCGTCGGAGCGACCGAAGATGAACTCGCGGTGGCGGGCATCCTTGAGCTTGGTCTGGTCGGTGGCCGAGTTGCGGTCTATCGGCAGCGGCAGCATTTTCAGGCCTTCGGCCTTGCCCGGTTTGGCCGGCTCATAGGCAACCGGGTCCATGCTCAGGTCCTGGCCACTGTAGGGCTGAACCACGAACTGCATGAACTTGCCGATCGCCGGGTCGCCGCTGTCCCACTCAGGCCCGTTGCTGGTCTGCTTGATCACCGCCTTGTATTTTTCCGACAGCACATCGGCCAGGGCAATGGCACCTTCCGGGCCCTTGCCGCTCTGATGTTCCTCCAGGTTGACCAGGTACAGCTTGTCGCCGACCTTGATGCCGTGTTTGGCGAAGTTGATGATGATGTCGTACCGCTCGGCGATGCCCTGCAGCGGCAGGACGCCGTTGTTGTCCTGCAGGTTGCCGTCACCGTTGAGGTCCATGGTGCCGTCGAACGGCACGGTGTGTTCCATGATGTTGCCGTCGTTGGCGATCATGTGGAACGGTACCCGCGCATACGACAGGTTGGAGCCGGTGGGCCCTTTGAACTCGCCGCTGTTGCCGGCAATCTCCCGCACGACGGCAAGCTTCAGGTAGCGCGACACCGAGCCGTTGAGGATACGGAAGCGATAGCTGCGCGCGCGTACCTTGAGCGTTGGCCGGTACTGCCAGTTGACCAGGATCTGGTCGCCGAGGAAGCCGTCGGTGTTGAACGGGTTGAACCACAGCTGGCCGTTGGTATCCCAGGCCTTGTCGGCGATCACCAGGTTGACGTCGTAGTCGCGGTTACCCCACGGCATGCCCGAGCCACTGGGGAAACGCAGGTTGACGCCATCCTGCAGGGCCTCGTTGCCGCGGTCCAGGGCGCTGTAGTAGTTCATCATCACGGCGTTGCCTTTGTAGACGTTCTGCGCCGTGAAATCCATCATGTGGTCGTGGAACCAGTGGGTGCTCATGGTTTCGCGCCAGTCACCACGGATCTTGATGCTGCCGTTCTGGCAGGTTTTCAGGCCGGGATTGGCATCGTTGACGAACAAGGTTTCGCCCGCCGAGCAAGGGAACGCAGCGCGTGGGTCTTCGGCACGGGTGTTGATGGTGTCGTAGCCGGCCAGTTGCAGTGGCCAGCGGTAATCGTAGTACTGCCCCGGGAAGAAGTAGGCGTTTGCATAGCCATCGCTTTCGGCCGGGGAGTGGCCGTTGTGCTCGTGGGTGGAGAGGGTGTGCAGACCAAAGCCGTTGTTGGCCGCAGGGTCGATCGGCAGGGCGTTGTAATGGCGCATCAGGATCGGCTGGCCATAACGCACCATCAGCAGCTTGGGCGGGAAGGTGCCGTCGAAGGTCCACAGTGACTTGTGGTTCTGCAGCGGCATTTTTGGGTGGAAGCGGGTGTCGATGCCCTTGGTGGTGCCCAGCGTGTTCGGGATGTCGGAGGTCTGGTAGTACAGGCCACCCGGGGCGAACTCGCCGACCGCATAGTTGTGCAGTTGCTTGCGGTCACGCAGGCCGAGGTTGATGCGCGCACCGGCCTGGGCGGTCTTGAACCCCGCCTGCGGGTAGAACTCGTTCCAGCGCTGGTGCGACCAGCCTTTTCCTGGTGGCCGGCCTTCCGCCGGCGAACCGACCGGTTGGCGGTTGAGGAACATCTCGATTTGCGCCTTCCACGGGTTGCGGTCCAGCACGTTGGAATACTGGGTCGGGAACGGGTACAGGCCCGGCTGTTTGAGGAAGGCTTCCAGGGCCGTGCCGCTAGGGCCGCTGCGGGCCACCACATTAGGGTCCTGCGCCGGTGCTGCGCCCAAGGTGGGCACCGGGAAGGTCAGGGGCGGCGGCGGCAACGTGGGGTCGAGTTTTTCCGTGCCGAATTCCTCGAACAGCAGTAACTGCTGGGTAAACGGCAGCGCCCCGAACAAAGGGCTGGGCTTGCCGTTGGTGGGGTATTTTTCCCCGGTTTGCAGGGCCGGTGGCAACACGTTGTTTGCGCTTACCGTGTTGCGGTCACCGTACCCGCCATCGGTCAGTTCGAGTGAGCCTTGATTCGCCTCTGGCATGCTATAGAGGTCCAGCAAGGGCTGGGTCGGGTCAGCCGGCTGATCAGTGTAGGCCGACGGGTCGGTCGGCGGGGGCATGCTGTTGTCGTCCATGGGCGCCGCTGTCGCCGTGACCAGCCCAAGGCCGAGCATCAGCGTAGCGATGGTGGACAGCTGGAATGCATGCCTGGCAGGGTGGATCACGGCAGGTGTTTTCATTGCCTTGCGCCTCATTTGCGACATCATGGCTTTTTGCCCGTTTCTGGGGCTCGAGCAACGGGTGTGCCAACCCAAATACGAGGAATATGTTTCTAAACAAATCCTTGTGGCGCCTGATGCGCGCTAAATACCATGGCGTCAAAAATGGGTGAGGGGTCCCCACTAGTGGGTCACCCATTCCCCCAGATTGGTGGTGACAGCAGCGGCGCCCTGGGGTATACCTGAGCGCCACCAAGGGGAGCCCGGCATCGGGCTGAGAAACCGCTGGATGCTGCAGCGCGGTGACCCTTCGAACCTGATCCGGATCATGCCGGCGAAGGGATGGGACTTCAAACCTGCCTTTTTGCCGGCCTCACTGCGAGGCCCGTCCATGCCAACCATCGCGGTCTCGCTGTCACCCTCATCAAGGACAGCAACATGACCGAACGCTTCAGCCAGTCCCTGCGCCGCGGCAGCGAGCCGACCTGGTCGGCGGCCGTTGGCCACCGCTTCGTCACCCAATTGTGCGACGGCAGCCTGCCGGACCCGATCATGGTCGACTACCTGGTGCAGGACCACCGCTTCCTCGACAGCTTCCTGACCCTGCTGGGCGCGGCCATCGCCACCGCCGACACCTTCGAGGCGCGCCTGCGCTTCGGTCGTTTTGCCGGGATGATCTCCAGTGACGAGAACACCTACTTCCTGCGCGCCTTCGAGGCCCTGGGGGTAAGCCCCGCGCAACGCAGCGAACCGGCCGACACCGTGCCAACCGCAGGCTTCAACGCGATCATGCGCGAAGCGGCGGCTACCCGGTCCTATGCGGCCGCGCTGGCGGTGCTCAACGTCGCCGAAGGCCTGTACCTGGACTGGGCGCTGAAGGCGCCAGAACCGATGCCGGACAACTTCGTCCACGCCGAATGGATCACCCTGCACGACAACCCGGCATTCCAGGATTTCGTTGCCTTCCTGCAAGCCGAACTCGACCGCGTCGGCCCGCAGGAAGCCGCGCTGGCGGCTGACTTCTACCAGCGCACCGTGGCGCTGGAACTGGCCTTCTTCGATGCCGTCTACCCGGAGGACAAATGAGCATGGATATCTTCGACCGCCTCAAGGCTGCCGCCACGCCGCAGTGGAACAGCTATGTCGACCACGAATTCGTGCGCCAGATGGGCGAGGGTACGCTGAGCGAAGCCGCCTTCCGCACCTACCTGGTACAGGATTACCTGTTCCTCATCCAGTTCGCCCGCGCCTGGGCGCTGGCCGCCTACAAGAGCCGACGCCCGGCCGACATCCGCGCCGCGCAGGCCGGGCTGGCGGCGATTCTGGATGAAACCGAGCTGCACTTGCGCCTGTGCGCACGCTGGGGCCTGACCCAGGCGGATATCGAAGCCGTGCCAGAACACCAGGCCACGGTTGCCTATACCCGCTATGTGCTGGACTGCGGTGCCGCGGGTGACCTGCTGGAGTTGCATGTGGCCTTGGCGCCTTGCGTGATCGGCTACGCCGAGATTGGCCGGGCGCTGTCCGAGCGCATTGGCGATCTGAGCAATCACCCGTACCGCGAGTGGATCGCCGAGTATGCCGGTGAAGGCTACCAGGGTGTCGCCACCGCGGCGCGCAAGCATCTGGACGAGCTGGCAGCGCGGAGCATGACCGAGCAACGGTTTGCTGAACTGGTGGGGATTTTCGGCCAGGCGTCCAGCCTGGAGGCGGACTTCTGGCAGATGGGCTTGGCTAGCCAGTAACGCACTGCATGGCCCTGCGCGAGCTCTTGTAGGAGCGGCCTTGTGTCGCGAAAGGGCTGCGAAGCAGCCCCAGCAATTTGTGCATCTGCGCTGAAATCCTGGGGCTGCTTCGCAGCCCTTTCGCGACACAAGGCCGCTCCTACAAAGGTCCGCGCTAACCGGGCAGATGAGATTTCGGCCACTATGCTGGTAGGGCCACCCGCAAAGCCCAGGGAGAAGCATCATGAACATCATCAACGCACGCCTGCGCGGCAAGCCCGGCCTGTTCCGCATCGAGCTCAGCGGCGAACGCATTGCCGCCATCGAGCCCCAGGCCGAAGGGGTAGCGACGCGCGCTGCCGATGACCTGGATGCCGGGCAAAACCTGGTGGTGGCGCCCTTCATCGAACCGCACATCCACCTGGACGCCACGCTCACAGCCGGAGAGCCGCGCTGGAACATGAGCGGCACCTTGTTCGAAGGCATCGAGCGCTGGGCCGAGCGCAAGGCGATCACCACCCACGACGACATCAAGACCCGCGCGAAAAAGACCATCGGCATGCTGGTGGACCATGGCATCCAGCATGTACGTACCCATGTCGATGTCACCGACCCCACCTTGACTGCGCTGAAGGCCATGGTCGAAGTGCGTGACGAAGTACGCCACCTGCTCGACCTGCAGATCGTCGCATTCCCCCAGGAGGGTATCGAGTCTTATGCCAACGGCCGGGCGCTGATGGCCGAAGCGGTTGCCATCGGTGCCGACGTGGTTGGCGGCATTCCGCATTTCGAGAACACCCGCGACCAGGGCGTGTCGTCGGTCAAGTTCCTGATGGACCTGGCCGAGCGTACCGGCTGCCTGGTGGATGTGCATTGCGACGAGACCGACGACCCGCAGTCGCGCTTTCTCGAAGTGCTGGCCGAAGAGGCGCGGGTGCGCGGCATGGGCGCCCGGGTGACAGCCAGCCATACCGTGGCCATGGGCTCGTACGACAATGCCTACTGCTACAAGCTGTTCCGCCTGCTAAAGCAGTCGGGTATCAATTTCGTGTCCTGCCCGACCGAGAGCATTCACCTGCAAGGGCGTTTCGACAACTACCCGAAACGCCGCGGCGTCACCCGCGTGGCCGAACTCGACCGGGCCGGGATGAACGTGTGCTTTGGCCAGGATTCCATCGTCGACCCTTGGTACCCGCTGGGCAACGGCAACATCCTGCGTATTCTCGAGGCCGGCCTGCACATCTGCCACATGCTTGGCTACGAAGACCTGCAGCGCTGCCTGGACCTGATCACCGACAACAGCGCCCGCACCCTGAACCTGGGCGAGCGCTACGGCATCGAAGTGGGGCGGCCGGCCAACCTGTTGCTGCTGTCGGCGCCGGACGATTACGAAATGGTGCGCAGCCAGGGGCATGCGCTGGTGTCAGTACGCAACGGCAAGGTGCTGATGCGTAGAACGCCTGCCAGGGTTGAACACTACACCTGACGCTCCCTGCGTCAGCATTCTGCAGCGCCCCGCCGGCTTGAAGCCGAGCGGGGCGTTTTGCTGTCTGGCGTACTGTTTTATTCCCTTGCACGGCCCTCATGAACCACTCACATGCGATAAGCCGTGATTATTCCACCATAGGAAATGTTTGCATGGGCAATGGCATGTCTCCATAATTGGTACGTAATTACATGGTACATAACACGTTACAAAATCGTAGGAGCAAGCATGGCCCGGGGCGGTATCAACAAGGTTGTAGTGCAGCAGGCGCGTCAGGCGCTGATTGCCCGAGGCGAGAACCCCAGCATCGATGCCATACGTATCGAACTGGGCAACACCGGCTCCAAGACCACGATTCACCGTTACCTGAAAGAGTTGAATGGCCAGCAGCCTGTGGCCGCCGAGGGCGGCATTGCGCTGAGCGACGTGCTGAGCCGAATGGTCGGGCAGCTGGCAACCCAGTTGCAGGACGAGGCCGACCTGAAGATCGAGCAGGCCGAAAGCGCCTTCACTCGACAGCGCGAACAACTGGAGGCGCAGCTGGCGATTGCCCAGCAGGCACTGGCTGCGGCGCATCAGCAGCATCAGATCGACGCGGCCGCGCTGGCGGCCGAATCGGAGAAACTGCTCTCCACCCAAAGCACCCTGCAGGCCGAACAGCTGCGCAGTGCCAGCCTCAACCAATCGCTGGGCGAGCTGCAGGTGCGCCTGGCCGACAAGGACGAGCAGGTCAAATCACTGGAAGACAAGCACCGTCATGCCCGCGATGCGCTGGAACACTACCGCAACGCCAGCCGCGAACAGCGTGAACAGGAACAGCGCCGCCACGAAGCGCAACTGCAACAGTTGCAGGTGGAAGTACGCCAACTGCAGCAGGGCATGATCGTCAAGCAGGACGAGCTGACCCGCCTGCACCGCGACAACGAGCGCTTGCTGGGTGAGCATCGCCAGGCTGCCAGCGCCTGCAGGGCGCAGGATGAATTACTGGAACAGCGTGATGCGCAGATCCAGGGCTTGCGCACGATCCTGGCCCAGGCGCAGGGTGCCAGCGAGGAAATGCGTCGGCAGCTGGATGTGCAGGCCCAGAATCTGGAGGCCAGGCGCGACTTGTGCACGGAACAGGCTCGCCAGTTGCAGCAGCTTGAAGAGCAGCTCAAGGCGCGAGACGAGGCGTTGCACCAGTGTCAGTCGCAGTTGTCTGCCGCCAACGCGGCGCAGTAGCTGCGAAGAGGCCCTGTGGGAGCGGGCATGCCCGCGAACCGGCGTAGCCGGTGCCATACACCGCGCTGGGCCCTTCGCGGGCACGCCCGCTCCCACAGGGAATGTGACACGCTCTCGAACCTTGTTCCCTGTGCGACAAGGTTGGGCGGGAGGGAGAGCGCTCAGTCTTCGGCTTGTCTGGCTGCCTCCACGCCCGCAGCCGAGAGTTTGATGGGGTAGTTCACACTGATCTGGTGGTCGCTGCTCACCGCCACGCTGCCATCCTGAATCAAACCGGCCTCCTGCAGCGTCTTGAGCATACCGGCCACGGCCTTCTCGCCCCGGTAGTTGTCCAGCACTTCCTTGCCGAGACCCTGGGGGTGAGCATGCAGCAGGCGAGTCAGCACTTCGGCTTTCAATGCATCGTTACTCATGGCGGCCCTCACTTGGCGTGTTTGGCCTGAAGCGCCTTGGCATGCTCCAGATGCTGTTCTAGCTTGGGCAGGGTTTCGCTGGCAAAGGCCTTCAATTCAGCCTTGTCAGAAGATGCCGCTTCCTTCTTGAACAGCTCCACTGCCTTTTCGTGAGCGTCGACCTGGTTGTTGACGTAGGACTTGTCAAACGACTCCTCCCGCCATTCCAGGATCATTTTCTTGACCTTGTCGGTTATTGCCGCCTCATCGGGTACGGATATATCGAGCTTGCGAGCGATGTCGCCGAGTTTCTGATTGGCCTGGGTGTGGTCGGTGACCATCTGCTGGGCGAAGGTCTTGATTTCGGCATTCTGAGTTTTTTCCAAAGCCAGCTTGCCGGTGACCACTTCGGCAATACCGGCCTCGGTGGCCGCTTCGACGAAGTCATCGGAACTCGCCGCCATCGCGTGTACCGATGCCAGGCCCAACACCATCGAAAAACCGACGCGCTTGATGAAGAGACTGCTCATGCTTCACTCCTTAAACCGTGGCGCGACCTCAGTGTCGCGTACGGTTGAGGGTGAATGGGCGGCAAAGGTTTAATCTTTTTCCTGGCCGGCTGCGCCCAGGTGGTGCTGAACTATAGTGAAGGGCGGCGAAGGCGGTGTGGCTAGGGATTTCAATGTGTGCAGCCAGGAAACAGGATGAAGACGGATTCTTCGCGATAACAGGCGAGGGCCGCGCCGTGGCGCTGTTCCGCCTGGTACTGGCGTTCATGCTGGTGGTGATGCTGGCCTTCGTCGTGGTGGAAGGCTGGCGTATTTGGCGCGACTACCGGCACGCCTTCACCAACGCCGAAAACATGGTCACCAACCTGGCCCGGGCCACGGCGCAGCATGCCGAAGACGCCATCCGCCAGGTCGACGCAATTACCGCGGCGCTGGCCGAGCGCCTGGAAGGCGACGGCTTCGAGCACATCGACCGGCCGCGTCTGCATACCTTGCTGGTGCAGCAGAAAAGCATCATGCCGCAGTTGCACGGGTTGTTCGTGTATGGCCCGGATGGCAGCTGGATCGTGACCGACCAGGCGGTAGTCCCGCCCAATGCCAACAATGCCGACCGCGACTACTTCATCTACCACCGCGACCATACCGACCGTGGGGTACACATCGGTTCGGTGGTGCGCAGCCGTTCCACTGGCGACCTGATCATCCCCATTTCACGGCGCCTGCAATATGCCGATGGCAGCTTCGCCGGGGTGTTGCTGGGCACCATCAAGGTGGAGTGGTTCGTGCGTTACTACGGCGACTTCAAGATCGACGAACGTGGCGCGCTGGTGCTGGCCAAGCGCGACGGCACCATCCTGGTACGGCGGCCGTTCGTCGAGCAGGTGGTGGGCCGCAGCCTGAGCAGCAGCGAGATCTTCCGCAAGCACCTGCCGTATGCAAGCGAAGGGGTGGCCGAGGCGGTCGCCGTGGTGGACGGCACGCCACGGCTGTATGGCTTTCGCGCGCTGGGCAGCTACCCGTTGGTAGTGGAGGCGGGTTTGTCGCGGGAGTCGATCGTCGCGCCCTGGCGGCACGATGCGATCAAGTCGGTGGCGGTCTTGCTGCTGTTGCTGGTGGGGTTGGCGGCCTTTGGTGGCGTGGTGTTGCGCCAGTTGCGCGAGCGTATCGTCATCGAGCGGGCGCTGCACCAGGCACACCAGACCCTGAAGGCCCTGGCACTGACCGACAGCCTGACCGGCCTGGGTAACCGCCGGCGGCTGGATGCAGTGTTCGAGCCGGAGCTACGCCGGGCGCGACGCCAGGGCTATCCGCTGGCGCTGGTGATGCTCGACCTGGATTACTTCAAGGCCTACAACGACCGATACGGGCATCCCGCGGGCGACCAGTGTCTGCGGCGCTTTGCCGAGGTGCTGCAGCAGGCACTGAAGCGGCCGGCCGACCTGGCTGTACGCTATGGCGGCGAGGAGTTCACATTGCTGCTGCCTGATACCGATGTTCGCGGGGCGGAACTGCTGGTGCAGGAAGTGCAACAGCTGTTGCGTCGGCAGCCGCTGGAGCATGCGGGCAGCCCACTGGGGCGGGTGTCGTTCAGTGCGGGGATTGCCGTGGGTGACCTGGCGCGGGAGGGAGTGACGGCCGAGCGCCTGATGGCGGCAGCGGATGCGGCGCTGTACCAAGCCAAGCGCCAGGGGCGGGATGGGTATTGTGTGGCAGAAAGTTCGGTGGTGAGTGTAGATGAATGAAGGCCCCGGGTTGCCTGCACCGGCCCCATCGCCGGCAAGCCAGCTCCCACGGGTACAGCGTTGATCTCTAGGTTTTCGCTGTACCTGTGGGAGCGGCCTTGTGTCGCGAAAGGGCCGCAACGCGGCCCCAGGATTGATGCGCAATAGTTGAAATTGCTGGGGCTGCTTTGCAGCCCTTTCGCGACACAAGGCCGCTCCCACAGGGAATCGCGCCAACTTTTAGAATTTGAGCAAGACAGTTGCTCCCACAGGGACCGCGCAGTGCCAAAGAGATGCACATTACCTGTGGGAGCTGGCTTGCCGGCGATGGGCTGCAAAGCAGCCCCGGGGGTCTAGTTATCTACGCCAAGGCGCATCGCACAACGGCCCTCAAGCCCATGAGCACGCTCCTCGGCCAGAATCTGCTGCAAGCGTGCATCCAGCAGCCCCTCATCAATCACCTCGAACCCCAACCGCGCATAGAACGGCGCATTCCACGGCACATCGGCAAAGGTGGTCAAGGTCAGCTCCCGCACCCCCGCCTGGCGCGCCGCATCGGCCACCTGCTGCAGCAGCTTGCGCCCGACGCCTTGCCCCTGGGCCTCCCGACGCACCGAAACTTCATGAAGATGCAGCGCCTGATCCTCGAACCGGGCACAGGCAAACCCCAGAATGCGCCCATCCGGCCCCTCGGCCACCCAGCTCCCGCCAGCTTCGACAAATGCCTGATGGGTGCCGCAGTCCATCACATCTCCTTGCGCCAGCCATGCCAGCGCCGGCCGGGCGGCAAAGGCCTGGGCAGCCGAGCGTTCGACGCCCGGCAGCCATTGAATGTCTTGCTCGAGGGTAGGGCGAATGCGCATGAAGAAGTCCTTTCGTTCTAGTCTGCCGCCAGCACCTGCGGCTGCAATTGCCAGCGCACCGAGCTTACACCTTTCTCCAGGCTGACCCGGCTGACCAACCGCTCCAGTTGTGCTGGTGCCTGCGCGGTGCCGAGCAGTTCGGCGCGTACTTCCAGGCGTGCGGGGTTCGCCAGGTCTTCGCTGTGCAGTGACTGCAGGCGCAGCTGCGGGTCGCCCAGGCTATGCAACATCAGGCTGCGGACCTGGATCTCGTCCTCGGCGCGGCAGACGATGCGCACCTCGAAGTGCTGTTCCACCTCGCTGGCCGGCACCACTTCCTGGCGGTCCAGGCGCTGGGCAATGTCACGCAACAGGATATTGGCACACAGCACCACCAGGCTACCCAGCGTCGCTTCCAGCAGCAGCCCGAGGCTGCACAGCACGCCGACCGCGGCCGTGCACCACAGCGTGGCGGCGGTGTTCAGGCCACGTACGTTGAACCCGTCGCGCATGATCACGCCGCCACCAAGAAAACCGATGCCCGATACCACGTACGCGGCGATACGCGACGCATCGGTGGGCGCCATGCCCGGCACCGCCTGGGTCATCAGCACGAACAGGCAGGCACCGGTGCTGACCAGTGCATTGGTGCGCAGCCCGGTCAGGCGCTGGCGCAGTTGACGTTCGGCGCCGATCAGCGCCCCCAGCAGCAGGGCGATGCTGACACGCAGCAGAAATACTTTCCAATCCATAGCAAACCTCTTCCACGGGCACACGCCCGCAAGAACGCCATCAGCTGGCGCGGTTGAAAAACCAGAAAATGCGCAGGACCACGAAGGGGGAGGAAGAAGAGGGGGATTACAAGAAACCACCGTCTTGCCAGGCCGGCCAGACAGTGCAGAGACACTGCCGGACTAGCGCGCCACGTGGGCCTGTCGCATGCGACTGGGGCTACTGTCCAATGCAGGTCTCCTGTTCAGGGATGCAAAATTGCGCCGCGGACCTTACGCCCCGTGGCAGGCCAGGTCAAGGGCAAAAACATGACAATGGCTTCATCCGCAATGGGCCTGCAACCGGTCACGCCTGCATGGAAAAAAATGCGGGCAATCGGTACCCTTGCGCCTTCCCTTGCCATCCCCCGGACCGTTCCATGCTGTTCAATCTCGCCGTGCTGTTCGGCACCCTGGTGGCCATGGAGGGCGTTGGCACGCTGGCTCACAAGTACATCATGCATGGCTGGGGCTGGTGGCTGCACCGCTCGCACCATGAGCCGCAACTGGGCATGCTCGAAACCAATGACCTGTACCTGGTGGCCCTGGGGCTTATCGCCACGCTGCTGGTGGCCCTTGGCAAGGGTGGTTATGCGCCCTTGCAGTGGGTGGGCGGCGGGGTGGCGGGGTATGGCGTGCTGTATGTCGTGGCCCACGACGGGTTCTTTCATCGGCACTGGCCATGCAAGCCACGGCCGGTCAACCGCTACCTAAAGCGTTTGCATCGCGCGCACCGGTTGCATCATGCGGTGAAGGGGCGCACGGGGAGTGTGTCGTTCGGGTTTTTCTATGCACCGCCGTTGAAGGTGCTGAAACAGCAGTTGCGGCGTAAGCGCAGCCAGTTGTGACAGGGACTGGCAGAGCAGCCCACGATGATGCAACTGCACATGACTCATTGAGTCAGCAGGGACCCTGTGGGAGCGGCTTCAGCCGCGAACACCGGCGCAGCCGGTGCCATGCACCGAGTTGGATTCTTCGCGGGTAAACCCGCTCCCACAGGGTACGTGGAAAGGCCCTCAGTTCACTGTTTCACCCTTGGGCTGCGCCGCCACATGCCCGCGGCTCACCCACCAGCCAAACGCCGCCGCGGTGAAGAACATGATCAGGCTGTACAGCGCCGCCGGCACCGCCATGGTGGCGTTGTTCAGCAGCGAAGGGCTCAATGCCAGGGCAATCGCCAAGGTGCCGTTGTGGATGCCGATCTCCATGCCGATGGCAATCGCCTGGCGCTTGGGAATGTTCAGCAGGCGCGGCACCCAGTAGCCCACGCTAAGGCTCAGCAGGTTGAACAGCAGCGCGGCCAGGCCCACCACCGGCGCGTACGCAACCACGGTCTGCCAGTCCTTGGCCAGCGCCAGGACGATGGTGAACGCCAGGAACAACGCGGCCACCAGCTTCATCGGCTTCTCCATGCGCGCGGCGAAAGCGGGTGCGAAGCGGCGAACCAGCATGCCCAGCGCCACCGGCAGCAGGACGATGGCGAACACCTGCATCACCTTGGCAAATTGCAGTGGTATGGCCTGGTCCGATGCCATGAACCAGCTCAGCGACAGGTTCACCAGCAGTGGCATGGTCAGGATCGCGATCAGCGAGTTGACCGCCGTCAGGGTGATATTCAACGCCACATCGCCATGGGCCAGGTGGCTGAACAGGTTGGCCGTGGTGCCTCCAGGCGAGGCGGCCAGCAACATAAGCCCCACCGCCAGGGCCGACTCCAGGCCAAAGCCGTTGGCAATCAGGAAGCACACCAGCGGCAGCAGCAGGATCTGGCAAACCAGGCCTACCACCACCGGCTTGGGGTATTTCACCACGCGGGCGAAGTCGGCCAGGGTCAGCGATAACCCGAGGCCGAGCATGATGATGCCCAAGGCCAGCGGCAGAAAGGCGGTGAGCAAAGGTGATGCGGTCATGGGCGGTCTCTCGGGCGAAGGATCCCGAGGAGTGTAGGTCGGCCCTGATTGATAGCTAATTGCAAAGCGCCAGCCCTTGGTAACCGTTTGTTACCAAGCGCAGCGGCCAGCGAGGCTGTATGCCGCGTTGCAGTAGGCCTGCAGGCGCAGTAGCATTCCCGTTTTTACCGAGGATTAGCCTGTCATGCCGTTCCAGCAAGGTCTGCTTGCCACCCCGGTGCCGGCCCACGCCCGTCACCTGTTCTTCACCCTGCAGTCGCCAGAGGCCCTGCCTGCCACCCTGGATGCCTTGCTGCCGCAGGTCGATGGCGAACAGCTGATCCTGGGTGTCGGCGCCCCGCTGGCCAAGGCCCTGGGCCGTGAAGTACCTGGCTTGCGCGCCTTCCCGCAGCTGGATGCTGCAGTGGAGAACCCCAGCACCCAACACGCCCTGTGGCTGTGGCTGCGTGGCAACGAGCGCGGTGACCTGCTGCTGCGGGCCCAGGCCATTGAGCTGGCATTGGCTCCGGCCCTGCGCCTGGCCGACAGCGTCGATGGCTTCCTGCACCGTGGCGGCCATGACCTGACCGGCTATGAGGACGGCACCGAAAACCCGGTGGACGAAGAGGCCGTGCAAGCGGCCATTGGCGCCGATGGCTCCAGCTTTGCCGCGTTCCAGTTGTGGAAGCACGACCTGGAGTACTTCAAGTCGCTGCCCCAGGCCGACCAGGACAACATCATCGGCCGCCGCCTCAGCGACAACGAAGAGCTCGACGACGCCCCCGAGTCCGCCCACGTCAAGCGCACGGCCCAGGAAAGCTTCGAACCAGAAGCGTTCATCGTCCGTCGTTCGGTGGCTTGGGCAGACCAACGTGGCGCTGGCCTGGCGTTCGTGGCCCTGGGCCACAGCTTCGATGCGTTCGAGGTGCAGCTGCGGCGCATGAGCGGCCTGGAGGACGGCATCATCGACGGCCTGTACCGCTTCAGCCGGCCACTGACCGGTGGATACTACTGGTGCCCGCCCATGAGCGAGACGGGTGTCGACCTGAGCCTGCTGCTGCAAGCCTGATCGCTAAACATCCAGATACAGAAACACCGGGCGCAGTGGGGTACAGCGGCTAGCCTTGAAAGTTTCCGCTTCGTGACGGGAGCTTTTCCATGTACGCACGTCGTGATGTCCTACGTGCGGGTGCTACCTTGGGCTTGCTGGCCGCCAGCCCCTGGTTGCACGCCGCTGCCCCGGCGGGCTTGCTGACCCGCAACGTGCCGAGCACCGGTGAAGCGCTGCCGGTGATCGGTGCCGGTACCTCCGGCAGTTTCGAAGTGCAAGCCGGTTCGGCCCAGTACCAGCAGCTGAAAGTTGTACTGAAGGCGTTCTTCGAAGGCGGTGGCCGAGTCATCGACACCTCGCCCAACTACGGCGGCGCCGACAGCATTCTCGGCCAGCTGCTGGAAGAGGGCGGCTGGCACCGGCAGTGCTTCATCGCCACCAAGATCGCCGCCGACAGCCGGGCAGACGCCCAAGCGCAATGGGCCGGCAGCCTCGAGAGCCTGCGCACCGACAAGGTCGACTTGCTGCAGATCCACAACCTGCGCGACTGGCAGGCCCAGCTGCCCTATGCCCGCGAGTTGAAGCAGCAGGGCAAGACCCGCTATGTCGGCATCACCCATTACCTGAACAGTGGCCAGGACGAGGTCGCCCGCATCGTGCGCAGCGAACCGCTGGACTTCATCCAGATCAACTACTCGGTCAATGCCCCCGACGCCGCCCGCGAACTGCTGCCGCTGTGCCAGGACAAGGGCGTCGCCGTGCTGATCAACCGGGCATTCGACGATGGCCGCCTGTTCGCCCGGGTGAAGGACCAGGCCTTGCCCGGCTGGGCCGCAGAGGCAGGTATCGGCAGCTGGGCGCAGCTCTTTCTCAAGTTCGCCATCAGTCACCCGGCGGTGACCACGGTCATCCCCGCGACCAGCCGGCCCGAGCGCCAACTTGACCAGCTCAAGGCCGGGCACGGGCCGTTGCTGACCCAGGCGCAGCAACAGGCGCTGATCAAGCAGTTTGCCTGACACCATGGCAGCCTGGCGGCGGCGCCTGGACCAGGGGCTGAACATCCAGCCCGGCGAAGGGCCGGCGGTGATCGCCGGTTTGCTGCTGTTCTACCTGTTGTTCACTGGCTATTTCATGCTGCGCCCGGTGCGCGAAACCATGGGCGTTGCCGGTGGCGTGGACAACCTGCAATGGCTGTTCACCGGCACCTTCATCGCCACCCTGGCGTGCCTGCCGTTGTTTGGCTGGCTGGCCTCCAAGGTGCAGCGCCGGTACATCCTGCCCTGGACCTACGGCTTTTTCGCCAGCAACCTGCTGCTGTTCGCCGTGCTGTTTGCCCGCAATCCGGAAGCATCGTGGACGGCTCGGGCCTTCTACATCTGGTTGTCGGTGTTCAACCTGCTGAGCATCTCGCTGGCCTGGAGCGTGCTCGCCGACCTGTTTTCCACCGCGCAAGGCAAGCGCCTGTTCGGCCTGCTGGCGGCCGGGGCCAGCCTGGGCGGGCTCAGTGGCCCCATCCTGGGCACGCTGCTGGTGGCGCCGCTGGGCCATGCCGGGTTGCTGGTGCTGGCCGCGGCGTTGCTGCTGGGCAGCATTGGCGCCACGTTGTACCTGCAACGCTGGCGAACGCGGCATCCACTGCCGGCGCAAGCCGAGCGGGCAGGTTCCCGGCCACTGGGCGGCAACCCGTTTGCCGGTGCCACTGCCGTACTGCGCTCGCCCTACCTGCTGGGCATTGCCCTGTTCGTGGTGTTGCTCGCCAGTGCCAGCACCTTCCTGTATTTCGAACAGGCACGCATCGTCAGTGAAACCTTCACCGACCGTACCCGGCAAACCCAGGTGTTCGGCCTGATCGACACCGTGGTACAGGCCTTGGCCATCCTCACCCAGGTGTTCCTCACCGGGCGCCTGGCCCGCCGCCTGGGGGTGGGCGTGCTGCTGGTGGCGGTGCCGCTGGTGATGGCTGCGGGCTTCCTGTGGCTGGCACTGGCCCCGGTGTTCGCCGTGTTCGTGGTGGTGATGGTGGTGCGCCGGGCCGGTGAGTACGCGCTGGTGCGGCCGGGGCGGGAGATGCTGTTCACCGTGCTGCCCGCCGAGGACAAGTACAAGGCCAAGAACTTCATCGACACCGTGGTCTACCGGGGCGGTGATGCGCTCAGCGGCTGGGTCAAGCGGGGGCTGGATGTGATGGGCGAGTACCCGCAACTGGCGATGTTGATCGGTACGCTGATTGCTTTGGGCTGGGCGATGACCGGAGGTTTGCTGGGAAGGCGACAGGCACGCCTGGAAACCACATCGCGCGACTGACAGGCGCGCCAAATATGCTGATGCCGCTTATTTAATGCCGTTGGTCCGAACGCTTCGCATTAAACCGAATCCGCCGAAATGACCGAACTCCCAACTGGTGTACGGCAGGTAATGCCGTGCATTCCGAAGTCATACGAGGTTTAAGACCATGGCCAACAAAGAGAACAGCCGCACCGGCAACCAGCAAGGCAGCCAAGGTGGCAACAAGAACCCGGGCAACTTTGCCAATGACCGCGAAAAAGCCTCCGAAGCTGGGCGCAAGGGCGGCCAGCAATCCGGTGGTGGCCGTACCAGCGAATCGGGCCGCAAGGGCGGCCGTTCGTAAGTGAGGCTACGCAGTGCCCGGGTGATCGGGCACTGCGATTCTGCACATGAGGAGAACCCCATGCGATTGATCCCTCTCATAGCGCTGGTGGGCACGCTTGGCTTGCTGGGTGGCTGTTTCGACCGAGACAACGACCACCCGGCAAAGGATGCCGACCAAAGCAAACCTTCGCTGCAGATGCAGCAACCCGGCGACAAACCTGCTCCCCAACCTGCGCCGGACCCTGAGCCGATGCCTGGCCAGAAACCCAGCCAATAAAACGCGGACAAGGACTACGGCATGACGGTAATGACCCGCAAGACCGCCGCGGTGATACCAGCTTCGGCAAATGGGCCAAGCCTGAAGGAGCGTTACCACAAGTTGCTCGTGGCCCACGACACCACGAGCGCGGCGTGGCTGAGCGAACAATTGGCACGCGCGCAGCGTTTGCCGGATGACCTGCCTGCCGACCCTGCTCAGCTGGAAGCCTGGAGCGCTAGCCATGCAAGCCAGGTGGCCGAGGCCTATGCCAGTTACCTCGAGCAACGCCGCCAAGGCGCACCGCGGCGCTATTTCGCCAACCGCGCCCAGGCGTTGTGGTTCCTGCAACAAGTGGCGCCCACCAAGGCAGTGGACGGGGCATGGCTGCACAGCACCTTGCGACAGTGGGGCGATCCGCGCTATCACGGCCTGATTCGCACCTACCTGGAAGAACTGGGCGGCGGTGATCCGCGCTGCAACCATGTGCTGATCTACCAACGGCTGTTGAGCCGGTTGGGTTGCCTGGGTATGCCTGAACTAGACGACCAGCGTTACCTGCAGGGCGCCTTGCAGCTGGCATTGGGGCGTCACGGCGATGATTTTCTTCCCGAGCTGATCGGCTACAACCTGGGCTATGAACAACCACCGTTGCATCTGCTGATCACCACCTACGAACTGGCGGAACTGGGCATCGATGGCCATTATTTCCAGCTTCACGTGACCATCGACAACGCGGCCAGCGGGCATGCGCATCTGTCCATCCAGGCGCTACGCCAACTCTGCCCAGCCGACGACGCTGGCCAGTTCTACCAGCGGGTGCGCAGTGGGTACCGCTTGAACGACCTGGGGCTTGATACACCCAGCCTGATCAGCAGCTTCGATCTTGAATCCGAATTGCTGGCGGCACTGGAGCACAAGCGCAATTTTGGCCAGTTCATGCATTCCGACCATTGCCGCCTGCAAAAGCGTACCGTCAACCAATGGCTGGCCGAACCCGGCGCCATGCCCGCGTTTCTGCAGGCCTTGCAGGCGCAGGGCTGGATCCGCCGTGGTGAAGCACCCGCCAACAGCCGCTGGTGGGGGCTCATCGACGGCCCCTCGGCACCGATGTATGGCGTGTTCACGGCGTATGAAAAACAACTATGGCACGACTGGATCGCGGCAGGTTGGCAAGCCCGGGGGCGCCGCGTGCTGCCTGGCAGCTGGGAGGTGCAAGTGCAATCGGATGATGCGCTTTCCACTCCTGCAGCGGACGCCGATATCGAGACCTTGATCGACACGATGTCCGGTAACCGCCATGCAACACCGGAAGGCTTGCTGGCCACTCGGCGCTATATGCGTGCTACCGGCCTTGTTCAGGAGATCACCCGCTGATGCTGCTCGATCCGCAACAGACCCAGGCTGACCAGGCAATGCTGCAACTAGGCAGGCGCTTGCGCGCCGACGGCTACCGCTTCACTTGCGTCACCCCGGCAACCCATGCTCGCGTGAATGCGCGCCCGGAAGCCGGGCAGGCCAGGACAGTGCGCGATGTGTTCGGCTGGAACCGTCCGTTCCGTTCGTCACTGGTTTCTGCCGATGAGCTGGACCAGATGCGGCAGGCCCAGGTACTCGAGGAGCACGGTGATTTGCTGGTCAGCCGCGTGCGCTGGTCCACGCTCGACGACCTGCTGCTGGTGCACTCTGCGTACCCCACCCAACAATCCGACGCGGTGTTTTTCGGCCCCGACAGTTACCGTTTCGCCCAGGTCATCCATGATCACCTGCAACGCACGCCGAAGCGTGTCGAGCATGCCGTGGATATCGGTTGCGGCACGGGTGTCGGCGCCTTGCTGATTGCCCGGGCGGCTCCCCATGCCCAGGTCAGCGCCGTGGATATCAACCCGCTCGCGCTGCGTTACACCGCGATCAACGCGGCATTGGCGGGCCTGAGCAATGTGTCCGTGGAGCCAAGTGACCTGCTCGGCGGCATTACCGGGCTGTTCGACCTTATCGTTGCCAACCCGCCGTACATGCTCGATGCCAGCGAACGTACCTATCGGCATGGCGGCGGTTCGCTCGGCGCGCAGCTTTCGCTGCGGATCGTCGAACAAGCCTGCGAGCGGCTCGGCTCGGGGGGCTCGCTACTGTTGTATACCGGCGTGGCGATCGTCGAAGGCCGGGACGCCTTGCTCGAAGCCATTCGCCTGCGCCTGGCGGGCCCGGCATGGTCCTGGGTGTATCGGGAAATCGACCCGGACGTGTTCGGCGAGCAACTGAACGAACCCGGTTACGAGCAGGTCGAGCGCATCGCTGCGGTGGTGCTCACAGTTACCCGCAACAGCTGAGGCAGCATGGCCCGACCCTGCACGTTCGGCATCGAGGAAGAATACCTGCTGGTGAACCTGGACACAGGACAGGTGCCAGCTACACCTTCGCCGGCCGTGCTGGAGCGTTGCAAGGAGACCTTGGGCCAGCATTTTGCCCAGGAAATGTTCCGCAGCCAGATCGAGGTGGCCTCGCCGGTGTTCGCCAACCTGTTCGAGGCACGCGAGTTCTTCCAGCACAGCCGCCAGCAGCTGAACACAGCGCTGGCCGAAGAGGGCATGGGCCTGTACGGTGCGGCGAGCCACCCCAATGCCGCCTGGCTGCGGCAGAAACCTGCTACCCCGGCGCACTACCAGCAACTGTTCGCTGACTACCGGCATGTGGCGCGGCGCAGCCTGCTCAACGGCCTGCATGTACACGTGGGCGTACCGCCAGGTTGCGACCGCATGCAATTGATCAACCGCGTACTGGGCTGGTTGCCCCTGTTGCTGGTGCTGAGTGCGTCATCCCCGCTGTGGGCAGGCCAGTGCACCGGCTACATGAGCTATCGGCGGGTGATTTGCGGGGAGTGGCCGCACATGGGCTTGCCCGAGCCTTTGCCGGATTGGGCCGCCTACGAGCGCTACCGTGCATTGCTGCAACGCACAGGGTCGCTGGCCGCGGATGGCGACTTCTGGTGGGCGATTCGGCCTTCGCGGCGCTTCCCGACGGTGGAGCTGCGCATCTGCGATGGCTGCCCGCGGCTGGAGGACGCGCTGTGCATCGCTGCGCTGTTTCGTCACCTGGTGGAGCACAGCATCGTGTACCGGCATGACCCGGCGGCCTGCAACCGCGAACAGCGCTGGATCACCCAGGAAAACTACTGGCGCGCCATGCGTCATGGGCGCCAGGGCGAGTTCATTGGCCTGCATGAGCAACAGCCGGTCACGGCCGAAGGTTGGTTGGCCCAGCTGCAGGAGCAGTTGCCGATCGACACCGCAGACGCCGAGCGCGCCTTTCACCATGCACAACGCCTGCTGCGTGACGGCACCCATGCCGATCAGCAACTGCAATGCCTGGCTCAGGCCAGCGCTGCCGGCCTGGGCAGGGCGCAGGCGTTACGGGCCGTGGTGGCCGCCGGGGCTTGCAATTAGTCGGGGTTTGCCGAAAATGGCCGCGCCTTTCGCAGCCACTCGGAACCACCTGCGCCATGATGCTGATCAAGCAATTCCCCGACATTCCCCTGGACGACACGTTGTTTGTCTTCGCCCTAGAAGCCGAGGCCGGCGATGTATTCGCTGACGTCAACACCGTGTTCACCGGCATCGGCAAGGTCAATGCCGCCATCGCCCTGACCAAGGCCATTGCCGCGCGCCGGCCCAGGCTGATCGTCAACCTCGGCTCGGCCGGCAGCCAGCGCCATGGCAAGGGCGAGGTGGTGTGCTGTACCCGCTTCGTGCAGCGCGACATGGACGTGACCCCGCTGGGCTTCGCCCGCTACCAGACGCCTCTGTCGGACATCCCGGTGGTGCTGGAGCATGGGGCGCAAATCCCCGGCCTGGCCCTGGAGACTTGCGGCAGCGGCGACAGCTTCGAGATCAACCATGGCGATGCACCTTATGACGTGGTCGACATGGAAGCCTACGTGCTGGCGCTGATCGCACGCGGCGAAGGCATCCCGTTCGTGTGCCTGAAATACATTTCCGATGATGCCGGCAGTGACGCGGCGCAGGACTGGGCGGTGCAGGTACACCTCGCGGCTGAGGCTTTCAGGCAGGTGCTGTTCAGCCAGGCGTGACTGCTAGCTTGATTGGGGCTGCTTTGCAGCCCTTCGCGGCGGTTCGGCGTCCCGACTTGCCCGCTCCCACAGGTTTGGTGCCATGCTCAGGATATGCGCGGTTCCTGTGGGAGCGGGCACGCCCGCGAAGGGCCGCAAAGCGGCCCCAACAGTCCTGAAACGTACCTTGGCCTGATATTCGGTCCTTTGAACTCAGGGAGACAGTACTAGTCTGAATATGTGGGAATATTTCCCACGCAAAGATGCTGACTGGCTCTGAAGGATCGTGCGAAACCGAAGCTGCTCGCTGACACTGCAGATCTATGGCCGCGCCGGTTGGCTGTCCGCTCCATGGGCGGTTGCGAACTCATTGGTCATTGCGTTCGATACGGAGATGACGACGCAACTCCAAGCGGAGGTGCATCATGTTGCTCAAGAAATGTTTGTTGGCATTGGCAATAGGTGGCGTCCTGTCGGCCTCGACCGTCCTGGTGCCCGACTACATCGGTAGTTTCTCCAGCGTGTATGCCAAAGACGGTGGCAGCGGCGGCGGTGGTGGTGGCCACGGCGGCAGCGGCGGTGGCGGTGGCTCTGGAGGTGGCGGCGGTCACGGTGGTGGCAGCGGTGGTTCTGGAGGCGGCGGCGGTCACGGTAGTGGCGGCGGTGGTTCTGGAGGCGGCGGTGGTCACGGTGGTGGCAGCGGTGGCTCTGGAGGCGGTGGCGGTCACGGTGGTGGCAGCGGTGGCGGAGGCAGTGGTCACGGCGGTGACGGCGGTGACGGCGGTGGCGGTCATGGCGGCCATGGTGGCCCGGGGGCCGGCGATGGTGACCATGGTGGCATGGCCGGCAGAGGCCCAGGCGATGCGCATGACAACGACAACGACAACGACAACGATGCGGCAGATGCCGCCAGGGACGCAGCCCGAGACGATGCTGATGCAGCCAGAGACGCTGCAAGGGCTGAGGCAGATGCCGCCCGGGATGCGGCAAAAGCTACTGCAGATGCCGCCAGAGACGCTGCCAGAGCCGAGGCGGATGCAGCCCGCGACGCCGCAAAAGCTGCTGGCGTAGCCGGCGCAGATGAAGCCAGAGACGCTGCCAGGGCCGCGGCAGATGCTGCCCGCGACGCAGCCAGAGACGAAGCTGATGCCGCCAGAGATGCTGCCAGGGCTACGGCAGATGCCGCCAGGGACGAAGCAAAAGTCGCTGCCAATGCAGCCAGAGACGCTGCAAGGGCGGATGTGGACGACGCGCCAGATGCTCCAGACGCGCCAGATGCACCGGATGCGCCAGATGTCGACGCAGCTGAGGTACGGAACTAGTCACTTTGAGTGACGTATCGACCGCTGGTCAGTGTTTGGGCCAGTCGGAAAAAACCATCGATGGCGGTTTACCTCGAAATCGGTAGAACGGCCTTCGCGGGCTTGCCCGCTCCCACAGGACTACCACCAGTTTCAATACCTGTGGGAGCGGGCAAGCCCGCGAATGGGCCAACACCGGTTTCACCAGAGGAGTGGCCCCCATGCCCAGCAAACCGCACGACCAGTTCAGCATGCAGAACCCGCTGACCCAGTACCCGCACCCTCCGTTCCCGGCCCAAGGCCAGCCAGCACCAGGGCTGGACGCCAACATGCAGCCCGAACCAGACCACGGCGAAACCACCTACAAGGGCTTTGGCCGCCTGGCGGGGCGCAAGGCGCTGATCACCGGCGCGGACTCGGGCATCGGCAGGGCCGTGGCCATTGCCTTCGCCCGCGAAGGTGCCGACATTGCCCTCAATTACCTGCCCATCGAACAACCCGATGCCCGCGAAGTCATCAAGCTGATCGAAGCCGAAGGCCGCAAGGTGGTGGCCATTGCCGGTGACCTGAAGGACGAGCAGTTCTGCAAGGAACTGGCCGACCAGGCCCACGAGCAGCTCGGCGGCCTGGACATCCTGGTCAACGTCGCCGGCAAGCAGGAGGCGCGCAAGGACATCAGCCAGGTCAGCCACGAGCAGTTCGACCACACCCTGAAAACCAACGTCTACGCGCTGTTCTGGCTGTGCCAGGCGGCCGTGCCGCTGATGCCGGCGGGGGCGACCATCATCAACACCGCCTCGATCCAGTCCTACCAGCCTTCGGCCACCTTGCTCGACTATGCCACCACCAAGGCCGCGATCGTTGCCTTCACCAAGGCCTTGGCCAAGCAGGTGATCGAGCGCGGTATCCGGGTCAACGCCGTTGCCCCAGGCCCCATCTGGACCGTGCTGCAGCCCAGCGGTGGCCAACCACCGGAGAAAATCCCCGACTTCGGCGCACATACACCGATGAAGCGACCGGGGCAGCCCGCCGAATGTGCGCCGGTGTATGTGTTGCTGGCCAGCCAGGAGTCCAGCTACATCACCGGCGAGGTGTTCGGCGTGACCGGCGGCAACCCGCTGCCGTAGGGCGGGGCGGCTAAACCTTCGCCGCCCGTTGCAGTCGATTCAGGTATTGGCAGGCAACCTGGGAGCACCTCCATGGCTAGGGCAATCTGGAAAGGCGCCATCAGTTTCGGCCTCGTGCACATCCCCGTGGCCCTCAACACCGCGGTGCGCACCGAGCGGGTCGATTTCGACTGGCTAGACAAGCGCAGCATGGAACCGGTCGGCTACAAGCGGGTGAACAAGGTCACCGGCAAGGAAATCGACAAGGACAACATCGTCAAGGGCGTCGAGTTCGAGAAGGGCCGCTACGTGGTGATCAGCGAGGAGGAAATCCGCAAGGCCCGGCCCGAGGCGACCCAGACGATCGATATCTTTTCCTTCGTGGAGGCCAGCGAGATCCCGCTGCAGCACTTCGACACGCCGTACTACCTTACCCCCGACCGCCGTGGCGGCAAGGTGTACGCCTTGCTGCGGGAAACCCTGGCAAAAACCGGCAAGGTGGCGCTGGCCACGGTGGTGCTGCACACCCGACAGCACCTGGCGCTGTTACGCCCGCTGGATGATGCGCTGGTGATGATCACCCTGCGCTGGCCCGAAGAAGTGCGCGGGCTGGAAACGCTGGAACTGGACAGCAGCGTCACCGAGGCCAAGGTGGACAAGCGCGAACTGGACATGGCCAAGCGGTTGGTGGAAGACATGAGCGGGCCCTGGAAGCCCGCGGATTACCACGATGCCTTCCGCCAGACCATCATGGACCTGGTGGAAGAGAAGGCCAGCAAGGGCAAGATCGAGACTGTGGAGAAGGGCGAGGCGACGGAAGCGGGGAAAAGCGCCGACATCCTCGACCTCACCGAACTGCTCAAGCGCAGCCTCGGTGGCAAGAAGCCGGCGAAGAAGGCACGCAAGGCGTCGTGAACCATGTTTGCCTGCTTGATTGGGGCTGCTTTGCAGCCCTTCGCGGGCTTGCCCGCTCCCACAGGGTTGGTGCGAGGCTCAGAAATGCGCGGTTCCTGTGGGAGCGGGCAAGCCCGCGAAGGGCCGCAACGCGGCCCCAAAATGCGTACGCGAACACAAGCCTCATCAAACCTGCGTCTGCAACCCCGTTAGATAATCGCCAAACCCTTCGCGGGCGCGGCTGTCGCGCCGGCTGCTGGTGGCCACGCTGTGCCTGGCGGTCCATACGATCTGCGCCCCACTGGCCTGCAGGTCGCTGACCAGTTGCACATCCTCATGCGCCGCCAGGGGCTGGAAGCCGCCCACCCGATCATAGGCGTCGGCACACACACCCAGATTGGCCCCATGCACATGCCGATGCCCCTCACGTGCCTGGTAACGGCTTTGGTACAGCTTGCGCAAGGCCGCTGTCTGCCAGGGTTGCCAGTACTCGACGTGCACCGTTCCGCACACCACCTCGGCCCCGCAGGCCAGTTGCGACAGCAGCCAGTGCGCTGGCACCCGGCTGTCGGCATCGGTGCAGGCCAGCCACTGCGCGCCGCGCTCGACCATGTATGCCGCCCCCACCCGGCGGGCCATGCCGACGTTGCCGGCATCCACCGTCAGTACCTGTACACCGAAACGCCTTGCCACGGCGGCGCTGCCATCGCTGCAGCGGTCCAGCACCACCAGCACCTCCACCTGGTGCCCCGCCTGCTGCGCCTGCAGGGCGGCAGCCAGTACTGCCCGCAGGCAGCGCCCAAGGCGCCGGGCCTCGTTGTGGGCCGGGATCACCACGGCAATCATGGGCAGGTCTCGTCGAGGTCGACCACGCTGGGCTGAGAGGCCCAGTACTCCAGCACGAAGTCCGCCTCGTCATGCTGGAACTGCAGATACAGCGGAAGGTGCCGGGCCAGCATGCGGTGCACTTCACGCCCGTCCTGCGGGCAACCGGCTATGGGATGCTTCCAGTGGCAGGCCAGCAGCCCGCCGTCGTAGGTCAGGCTGGCCACCGACTGTTCGATCACCTGCAACCAGTCAGTCGGGTCGAGGTAGTAACCCACCTCGCTCAGCACGATCAGGTCGAAATGCCCACGCGGCCAGTCCGAGGGCAGCCGCGCCAGTTCCACCGAGACATTGCTCAGTCCAGCCAAGCGTTCACCGGCCAACGCTACCGCAGTAGGGTCCAGGTCCTGGCACAACAGGTTGGCACAACGCTCGGCCAACAAGGCGCTGAGCTCGCCATTGGCGCAAGCCGGCTCGAACACGCGCTGGTAGCACTGGCGCGGCAGGCTGGCCATGACCAGCTCGCGCTTGCGCTTTTCGTACCAGCGGGTGCGAAAGGCCCAAGGGTCTTCACTGGTGGCGTACAGGTCGGCGAAATACTGTGGGTCGAGGCTCATGACAACTCCATTTACAGGAACACCAGTTCGAAAGGTTGCAGCAGACAATCCAGCAAGTTCGGCGGCAGTACGGGCGGGCGCTGGCCATCCGGCTCCAGTTGGCTGACATGGGCGGCCAGGGCCTTGCGCTTGCGGGCCACGCTGGCCTCGTCCAGCTGGATGCGGTGGGCCCGCGGCCAAGGCAGGCGCGGGTCATCCGGTTGCGCCCAGTGCCAGGCCCACACGGGTACCTCCAGGCATTGCACCTTGCGCATCCGCGCCGCCTGCGCCGCAGCCCGGCCCACTGCCTCGTGGTCACAGTGGCCATCGCCGCTCCAGGTGGCCATCAGCAGGTCGTCAGGCCTGAGCAACTGGCTCAGGTGGTTGAGCAGAAACGCCTCGTCACGTGGCAACGCGCCGTCTTTGAGGTGGAGCCGCCGCCAGTCCAGGCGGCCGAGGTCGAGGTCAAGCTGTTGCAGCGCATGGCGGCTTTCCAGCGGCCTTTGCCGGCGCAGGCGGTGTTCGCTCCAGTGGGTAGAGCCGGGGTGGCTGGCTTCACCATCGGTGGCGGAGATCAGCACCAGGTCGTCTTCCCGGCCATGAAAGCCCGCCAGCAGCCCGCCGGCCATGAGAATTTCATCATCGGGGTGCGGAGCCAGCAGTACCAGGCGGCGGCCTGGCGGGCACAGCTGCTGCGGGGTGATCCAGGTGGCCCTGGCCAGGTGCGCGGCCTGCTGCCAGGCCGCCCACGGCGTACCGCTGTTCGCCTGGATCAGGTTCTGCCTCATAGCTGCCAGACTCCCGCCGGCCGTTGTGCCAACTGCTCGCCGAGCGCCGCCAGGTCGCGCTCGGCATGGCTCTGGCGCAGGAACACCGGCAAGTCGGCGCTCAGCCGGGCAAAGTGGTTGTCGCGACAGAAAGGCGTGGCGCCCAGCGCCCGGCCGACGTGGTGGATCACCTGCTCCACGGCCTGTTCCACCTGGGCGCGGGTGCGGCGCACTTCGAAGCTGGCGTCTGCGCCTGGCTGGCGGTCGATCCACGCCGCGCATTCGCGCAGTGCCGCCCTGGCGCCGTACAGGGCGGCGTCGACCGCGCCCAGGTGAGCATCGGCATGTGGGTCGAGGCGGGGGTTGCGGCAGTGTTCGCGCAGGTAATCGGCCAGGGCTTCGGCGGCGCCGTACCAGCAGGCCGCAATGCCAGCGCCGCCATGCCAGAACCCGGGGCGTGACAGGTATTGCCCGGGGCGGCCGATGGCGATGCCAGGGGTATGGTGGAATTCGACTTCGACACTGGCGGTGGTGGCCATGCCGATGGCCTGCCAGCGGTCTATCGCAAGGCCCTGGCTGGGATGGGACAGTTCGATGGCCACCAGCTGGGGCTGGTCGTGCTGGTCCCAGGCCGTGACCAGCGCCCGGTCGATCTGCAGTGCGCCTGAGCACCAGGCCTTGCGACCCTCCAGGCGGACCTGGTCGCCATCTCGGGCGACGATGCAGGCGCGGGCATCCGGCGGTTCGGCGGCCCACACGCCCCATATACCCTCGGCAGCGTGGTGTGCCGCAGCGCATTCGGCTAGGATCGCCAACGCGTCGGTGTGGCCCTCGTACAGCTTGGCCAAGGCCAGGTCACAGCCTGCCACCCGGGCCAGGGTTTGCCAGCGGCGTAGCGTATTGCCCTGGCCGGGCAGGGGCAGCAGGTCGAGGTGGTCGGCTTGCAGTGCCTGGATCAGCTGCGGCAATTGGGTATCCAGGTTGAGCGGTTGCTGCCGCTCGCTGAAGGCTCGCAGCAGGCGATCGAGGTTGGTCAGGTCAAAATCCTGGACGATGCTCATGGGCTCGGCTCCTTGGTGAGGCACTGCGGGCGTAGCGCTGCAGGCAAGCCGTCATCAGGCCAGTCCCAGCTGCTTGCGCATGCCCACGGTGATCGATTGCCTTGTCTTGCCATACTCCGCCCAGGGGTCGTCCACCTCGCCCAGGCGTTCAAGCACGTTGCCGATGTTCCACTGGTTGGCGCCCTTGAGTTGCGGCAGTTCCTCGCGCCAGATCGGCACGGATACCGGCAGGCCTTCGCGGGCGCGCAGGGTATAGGCGCAGGCGGTGGTCGCGCCTTTGCCGTTGCGCAGGTAGTCGATGAAGATGCGCCCGATGCGATTCTTGGGCCCGGACACGGCACTGAGCCTGTCGGGGAACAGCCTGGCCAGGTAATCGACGATGCCGTGGCTGAACGCCTTGACTTCATCCCAGCTGGCCCGCCGGGTCAGGGGCACGACCAGGTGCATGCCTTTGCCGCCACTGGTCTTGAGGAACACCTTCAAGCCCAGTTCATCCAGCAGCGTCAGGGCCAGTTGAGTGGCTTCGAGCATGGCCTTCCACGGCAGCGCCGGGTCCGGGTCGAGGTCGAGGACGAAGCGGTCGGGCTTGTCGAAGTCCTTGTCGGTGGCGTTCCAGGTGTGCAGCTCGATCATGTTCATCTGCACGGCACCCAGCAAGGTGTCGGCGCGGTTGATGACCATCGCCGCCTGGCCGGCCTCGGCCTTGTCGTAGCTGAGCACGTTGGGCAGATGCAGTTGGCCGGCGTTCTTCTGGAAGAACAGCTCCCCGGCCAGGCCATCTGGCGCGCGCACCAGCGCCACCGGGCGGTGCTCGAGCTGGGGCAGTATCCACTGGCTGACGGCGGCGTAGTACTCGGCGACCTCGCGCTTGGTAACGCCGCTGGTGGCGTCGACCACCCGCTCGGGGTGGGTCAGGCGCAGCTCGCCCAAGGCCTCGGGGGCCTTGGCCTGCTTGCGCTTGGGCAGGGTCTTGGCGGGCATGCTGCGCTCCAGGTCGATGGCGGTAGCCGGTTTGTCATCACGCAGGCCGTGAAACACCGAGTGGCGCACGATGCCGTCACGGGTCATCTGGGCGTAGGCGACTTCGGCCAGCAGTTGCGGTTTCAGCCAGTGCACGCCCCGCGCTTCGGCCCCGGTGGGCGGGTTGGGCAGGGCCGGCCTGGCGATTTCCAACGGTTTCAGCCGGGCATGGATGCTGGCCAGTGTGGTGGCACTGAAGCCGGTGCCGACCTTGCCGGCATAGCGCAACTCGCCGCTGTCGTTGTCGTGCAAGGCCAGCAGCAGGGCGCCGAAACCGCTGCGGCTGCCTTTGGGGTCGGTGTAGCCGACGATCACGAACTCTTGGCGCTGCTTGCACTTGAGCTTGATCCAGTCGGGGCTGCGGCGGCCGCTGTAGGGGCTGTCGACGCGCTTGCCGATCAGGCCTTCGAGTTGCAGCCGGCAGGCACTGTCGAGCAGGGAATCGACGGGCTGGTCAAAGTCGGCGGAGTACTTGAGTACGTCCGATTCGTTGTGTTCCAGCAACTGCTGCAAAGTGTTGCGCCGGTCCTGCAGCGGTAACTGACGCAAGTCCTGGCCGCCCAGGAAGGGCAGGTCGAACAGGTAATAGGTAATGTGCTCGTCATGCTCGGTGTCGAAAGCGTTCTGCAGCGCCTGGAAGTCCGCCGCGCCGTCTTCGCCGGCCACCACCACCTCGCCATCGAGCCAGGCCGAATCGAGGCCCAGCGCACGCAAGGCGGCAACCTGCCTGGGCATCTTGCCGCTCCAGTCATGGCCATTGCGGGTGAACAGACGCACGTCATCACCGTCGATGCGGGCAAGGATGCGGTAACCGTCGAACTTGACCTCGTAGCGCCAGTCGCCACTGGGCGGGGAGTCGACCAAGGTCGCCAGTTGTGGTTGCAGCTGTGCCGGCAACGGCACCTTCCGGCCTTTGCTGGTGGTTTTGCGACGTGGCGCGGCGGCCTTTTTTGCTGCCGGCTTGCGCGGCACCAGCGTGCGGTCGCTGAGCACGCTGTCGGGCTGGGCGTCGACGATGCTGTAGTCGGCTTCGCTGCGCGCCTGGCTGTCGTGCGACTTGACCAGCATCCACTGCTCCTTCTTGCCGGCCAGGTGGGTGCGGAACAGGTTCCATACACCGCCGAGCTTTTCGCCTTGCAGGCGAAAACGCAGTTTGCCCTTGGCATAGGCCTCATGCGCATCACCTTCGGGCTCCCAGATGCCCCGGTCCCACACGATCACGTCGCCCGCGCCGTAATGGCCTTCGGGGATATGGCCTTCGAAGTCGGCGTAGTCCAGCGGGTGGTCCTCCACGTGCACGGCCAGGCGGCGCACCTTGGGGTCCAGCGACGGCCCTTTGGGGATGGCCCAGCTTTTCAGCGTGCCATCGAGCTCCAGGCGGAAGTCGTAGTGCAGGTGGCTGGCATCGTGCTTCTGGATGCAGAACTGCAGCGCATGGGCCCGCTTGCCACGGCTGCGCTTGCCGCTGGGCTCGGGCGTGGCATTGAAGTCGCGCTTGCGCGCATATTCCTGCAGGGGCTTGGCCATGGCGGGCTCCGGGCGGTTCGCAGTCTCTAATCTGGGAGGCAGCGGCCCGGGCGGTAGTTCAAAAAAACTCTGAATCTTCCAGCATCTCGTGCAGTCGACCGAATGAAGCCACCTGACGGAGAACGCACATGGCCCGAGCAGATGAACCGAAGCCGTATACCCCCACTGAAATCGACGACACCGAAGACCGCATGGGCAGCGTGCATGAACTGGACTTCGACGAGCGCCTGGATGAACGCGAGGGGCGTGTGGGTGACGAGCGACCGGCCGCGGACGTGGCCCGCGAGTTCCCACCGCGGCGCGTGGCCGAAAGCGGCATGACCGGCGGCGAGGCGTTGAGCGACAGCCTGCACGAGGACAACGTCACTTACGACGACCTGAGCCCGGACACCTTGCTGGATGAAACCGGTGCCCGCGACCCGCATGAACCGGGCGGCAGCGGCGGCCCTGCAGACAAGACCCTGCGGCGGGTTGAGGCCAACGAAATTGGCGGCGGCATAGGCCTGGACGAAGCCGAACTGGCCCGCTCCGCGCCGCTGGATGGAGAGCCCTGGGCCGATGATGTGATCGATGACGAGGAGAGCAAGCCATGAACGAGGTACGTTGTGCCTGTGCGCATTGTTCCTGCACCGTGGATGCCAATGCCTTGCAGCTCGAAGGCAAGGTGTATTGCTGCGAGGCCTGTGCCAGCGGGCATCGCAATGGCGAGCCGTGCCGGATGCCTGATTGCCACTGTGGTGAAAAGACCGGGGAAAGCGCGGTGGACAATGCGCTGGACGAGACCTTCCCGGCGAGTGACCCGATTTCGCCCTGAACATCGCCGTCTCATAGGTTCTGCATAGGTCTATGGGGCTGTGATGATCCTGTAGGAGCGGCCTTGCGTCGCGAAAGGGCCGCAAAGCGGCCCCGGCAATTTTCCGTGCGAAGCTGAAATCCTGGGGCCGCGTTGCGGCCCTTTCGCGACACAAGGCCTGAGAACTTTAGAGAAAGGCGG
>NZ_JBEPNE010000026.1:0-58264 GCF_040546125.1 Pseudomonas sp. UYEF17 | reverse complement strand
TGCTTTTTCATGGTCTCGCCCTCGCTGCCGTTGGCTTCTTAGAACGCCACCGTGGCACTGTGATGCCTCGGCGGGGGCGAGTCCATCGATTACAAAAGCGCACCTGCCGGCCCAAAGGCTGATCATGAAACTTGTTTCATGCCGGTTTTATTTACTTAGCCTGCTAACAAACTTTATAAAGAGGTTGTGCGACACAGTGTCGCAGCCAACTGAAGCAGTGGAGTTTAACGATGACAGTCCAAGTAACCGAACGCGACGAATCGAAAATGTCCCACGAAGCCCTGACCGCTGGTGTGCGGATCTGGGATGTGCACCAACAGGGCCAGCTGGTGGGGATGTTCCACAACGAACATGAAGCACACCAGTACCGTACAGAGCTGGAAAACCTGGAAAACCAGCGCGCCACGCAATGACCCATCTTCAAATGAAAAACCCCGCCAAGGCGGGGTTTTTCGTGGTTACCACATCAGATCATCAGGGATCTTGTAGGCCGCGTACGGGTCGTCCTCGTCCGCTTCCTCGACATGGGTATTCAGCAACAGGATACGGTTGGGGTCGCGCTCCTGGATCTTCACCGCCGCCTCACGAGGGATCACCTCGTAACCGCCGGCAAACGACACCACGGCCAGCGCACCATTGCTCAGCTTGGTCCGCATCAAGGCATTGACGGCAATGCGCTTGACCTTCTTGTCGTCGACGAAGTTGTAGTAGTCCTCGGTGCTCAGCTTCGGCAGGCGAGTCGCTTCGATCAACTGCTTGATCTGCGCGGCGCGGGCCTTCTGCTCGGCTTTTTCCTGCTGCTGGCGGTTCAGTTCCTGGTCACGCTTGGCTTTCTCGGCCATGGCTTCCTTGGCCAAGCGCTGCTGGCTGTCGTCCACCTCGACCTGGCCTTTGTGCTCCAGGCGCTTCTGTTTCTTCTCGGCTTTGTTGGCCTGGGAAACCTGTTTCTGGTTGACCAGACCGGCTTTGAGCAGTTGGTCGCGAAGGGAAAGGCTCATGAATGTTCACTCACTTATGCAACAGCTCAGCCGCAGCTGGGCAGGTTCTTTTCCTGACGTTTGGCTTCACCCCAAAGGGCATCCAGTTCGTCAAGGTTACAATCTTCGATGGGTCGGCCACTGTCGCGCAATGCCTGTTCGATGAAGCGGAAACGCCGCTCGAACTTGCGATTGGCACGGCGCAGGGCGTGTTCCGGGTCATGCTTGAGGTGGCGGGCCAGGTTGACGGCAGCAAACAGCAGGTCGCCGATTTCATCCTCGAGCGCATCGACATCGCCGTCGGCCATGGCCTGCAGCACTTCGTCCAGCTCTTCGCGGACCTTGTCCAGCACCGGCAATGCCGCAGGCCAGTCGAAACCGACCGTGGCCGCGCGCTTTTGCAGTTTGGCTGCCCGCGACAACGCCGGCAATGCCGCTGGTACGTCGTCGAGCAGCGACAGCTGTTCGGGCTGGCTCTTTTCCGCCCGCTCTTCAGCCTTGATTTCTTCCCAGCGTGACTTGACCTGGGCCTCGCTCAGGCTGGGGGTGTCCACCGGCGCGTACAGCTCGCCGGTGGGGAATACATGCGGGTGACGGCGAATGAGCTTGCGGGTGATGCTGTCGACCACGCCGTCGAACTCGAAACGCCCTTCCTCGCGGGCCAGCTGGCTGTAGTAGACCACCTGGAACAGCAGGTCGCCCAGCTCACCTTGCAGGTGCTCGAAGTCGCCACGCTCGATGGTGTCGGCAACCTCGTAGGCCTCTTCGATGGTGTGCGGGACGATGCTCGCGTAGTTCTGCTTCAGGCCCCACGGGCAGCCGTACTGCGGGTCGCGCAGGCGGGCCATGAGGTGCAGCAGGTCTTCGAGGGTGTAGGTCATTCAGGCAGGTCCTTCGGTGGTGGCTTCTTCGCGGGCTTGCCCGCTCCCACAGGATGCATGCAGGTTTCGAAATCTGCATCTTGCCTGTGGGAGCGGGCAAGCCCGCGAAGCAGGCACCGCGGTCTCAAGGGGTACGATTACGCCGCGTCTCGATGATGTTCGGCAACTGCGAGATCCGCCCCAGCAGGCGCCCCAGCGCATCCAGGCCTGGAATCTCGATGGTCAGCGACATCAGCGCGGTGTTGTCTTCCTTGTTCGAGCGGGTGTTCACCGCCAGCACGTTGATCTTCTCGTTCAGCAGCACTTGCGACACATCGCGCAGCAAGCCCGGGCGGTCGTAGGCACGGATGACGATGTCGACCGGGTAGGTCTGCACCGGGATCGGCCCCCAGCTGACCTGGATCATGCGCTCCGGCTCCTTGCCCGCCAACTGCAGCACGGAGGCGCAGTCCTGGCGGTGGATGCTCACGCCGCGGCCCTGGGTGATGTAGCCGACGATGGCGTCACCCGGCAGCGGCTGGCAGCAGCCAGCCATCTGCGTCAGCAGGTTGCCGACGCCCTGGATCTGGATGTCGCCACGCTTGCCGGTACGCGGCCCGGTAGGTTTGCGCGGTACCAGTTCGATCTGCTCGATGCGCTCGGGCTCCAGCAACTGCTGGGCGGCGTTGACCAGGTGCGCCAGGCGCAGGTCGCCAGCACCGAGCGAGGCGAACATGTCCTCGGCGGTCTTGACGTTGGTCTTCTCGGCCAGGCGCTCGAAATCCACCTGCGGCAGGCCCAGGCGGCTGAGCTCGCGTTCGAGCAAGGTCTTGCCGGCAGCGACGTTCTGGTCGCGTGCCTGCAGCTTGAACCAGTGCACGATCTTGGCCCGCGCCCGCGAGGTGGTGACGTAGCCCAGGTTGGAGTTCAACCAGTCACGGCTGGGGTTGCCATGCTTGCTGGTGATGATCTCGACCTGCTCGCCGGTCTGCAGGCTGTAGTTGAGCGGCACGATGCGCCCGTTGATCTTGGCGCCGCGGCAGTTGTGGCCGATTTCGGTGTGCACGCGGTAGGCAAAGTCCAGCGGCGTGGCACCCTTTGGCAAGTCGATGGCGTGGCCGTCCGGGGTGAACACGTAGACCCGGTCCGGCTCGATGTCGACCCGCAGCTGCTCGGCCAGGCCACCGATGTCGCCCAGCTCTTCGTGCCACTCCAGCACCTGGCGCAGCCAGGAGATCTTCTCTTCGTAATGGTTGGAGCTGGACTTGACGTCGGTGCCTTTGTAACGCCAGTGGGCGCAAACCCCAAGCTCGGCTTCCTCGTGCATGCCGTGGGTACGGATCTGCACTTCCAGCACCTTGCCCTCGGGGCCGATCACCGCGGTGTGCAGCGAGCGATAGCCGTTCTCCTTGGGGTTGGCGATGTAGTCGTCGAACTCCTTGGGAATGTGCCGCCACAGGGTGTGCACGATGCCCAGCGCGGTGTAGCAGTCGCGGATTTCCGGCACCAGCACGCGGACCGCGCGCACATCGTAGATCTGGCTGAACTCCAGGCCTTTGCGCTGCATCTTGCGCCAGATCGAATAGATATGTTTCGCCCGGCCGCTGATGTCAGCCTTGACGCCAGTGGCCAGCAGCTCGTTCTGCAGCTGGTTCATCACCTCGCTGATGAAGCGCTCGCGGTCCAGCCGGCGCTCGTGCAGCAGCTTGGCAATCTGTTTGTACTGGTCGGGTTCGAGGTAGCGGAAGGACAGGTCTTCCAGCTCCCACTTGATGTGGCCGATACCCAGGCGGTGCGCCAGCGGCGCATAGATGTCGAACACCTCGCGCGCGACACGCAGGCGTTTCTCGTCGTCGGCGGCCTTGACCGCACGGATCGCGCAGGTACGCTCGGCCAGCTTGATCAGCGCCACGCGCACGTCGTCGACCATGGCCACGAGCATCTTGCGCAGGTTCTCGACCTGCGCCTGCGAACCCAGCACCAGCGATTGGCGCGGGCTGAGGCTGGCGCTGATGGCGGCCATGCGCAGCACACCGTCGATCAGCTTGGACACCACCGGGCCAAAGCGCTGGCTGACCTCGGCCAGGGTCACCTTGCCCTCGCGCACCGAGCGGTAGATGACCGCAGCCACCAGGGAATCCTGGTCGAGCTTGAGGTCGGCGAGGATTTCGGCAATCTCCAGGCCTGCCTGGAAGCTGGACGTACCGTCCGCCCAGGAATGCTTGGCCGGGTTGCCCTTTTTCTCGACCTCATGGGCAAACTCGCAGGCCTCTTTCAGCGCTGCGCGATCCAGTGCCGAATCGACGCTTACCACATGGTCCAACCATGCTTCGAGATTGATACTGCCGTCGGTGTTGACCGGCTGGTGCACTCTCACCTGTACCATCTTTGTTTTACCTTTCCATACAGCGCACCACGCGGGTGCGCTGGCAATCACCGTGCGGCCACCCTTCCGTGAAAGCCGCACCAAGGGGCCAGTCAGCTAGCCCGCTTCGAATAACGCCATGGCCTCGACATGCGCCGTCTGAGGAAACATGTCGAGAATCCCGGCCCTTTTTAACCGGTACCCCTGGCCGACCAGCACCTGGGCGTCTCGCGCCAGCGTGGCCGGGTTGCACGATACATAGACCAGCCTTCTGGCCTTGAGGCGGGCGATGCCTTGCACCACCTCGAAAGCACCGTCGCGCGGTGGATCCAAGAGTACCGCAGAAAAGCCCTCGGCGGCCCATCCGGCGCCTGCCAAAGGCTGCGATAAATCGGCCTGAAAAAACCGTGCGTTATGCACATTGTTGTTTCGGGCATTGGCCGCGGCCCGATCGACCATGGCCTGCACACCTTCCACAGCTACCACCTCGCGCGCCTGGCGGGCCAGCGGCAGGGCGAAGTTGCCCAGGCCGCAGAACAGGTCCAGCACGCGCTCGTCGGCCTGGGGTGCCAGCCAGGCCAGGGCCTGCTCGATCATCGCCGTGTTGACCTGGGCATTCACCTGCACGAAGTCACCTGGGCGCCAGGCCAGTTCCAGCTGCCAGGGCGCCAGGGCAAAGCCCAGTTGCGCGGCTGGGTCCACTGGCGCCGGCTCACCTTCGCCCTGCAGCCACAGCTGGGCATTGGCCTGCTCGCAGAATGCCTGCAACCTGGCCAGGTCTTCAGCCGGCAACGGCGCGACATGGCGCACCAGCAGCGCCTCGGCAGTGCCGCTGAACAGTTCCACATGGCCCAGCGCCTGCGGCTTGCTCAGCGAGCGCAGCACGGTCGGCAAGTGGCGCAGAATCGATTGCAAGGGCTGTACCAGCACCGCGCAATCGTCGATGGCGATGATGTCCTGGCTGGCTTCGGCGCGGAAGCCGACCTCCAGCTGGCGCGCCTTGGCGTCCCAGCGCACGGCCACGCGGGCGCGGCGCCGGTAACCGAACTCCGGCCCGCTCAGCGGTGCGGCCCATTCTTCGGGCTGCACGCCGGCCACCCGCTGCAGCTGCTCGGCCAGGGTGCGCTGCTTGAGCGCCAGCTGCGCTTCGTGCGGCAGGTGCTGCAGGTTGCAGCCACCGCAGCGCTCGTAATACCGGCATGGTGCCTGACGGCGCTCGGGGCTGGCCTGCAGCAGGCGCTCAAGGCGAGCCTCGACCACTTTGCCACGGGCATTGAGCACCCGCGCCTCCACGGCCTCGCCGGCCAGGGCGCCACTGACGAACCAGGTGCGCCCTTCGTGGAAGGCAATACCCCGGCCGTCACCGGCCAGGCGCTCTATTTCCAGGCGCTGCTTCTTGCCCACCGGGACCTGGGGGCTGCGGTTGCCGCCGGCCGGCTGGAAGCGCAGGCCGCTGTTGCTTTTCTTCTTGGACATTTAGCTCGGGTCGAACAGGCCGGTGGACAGGTAACGGTCGCCGCGGTCGCAGATGATCGCGACCATCGTGGCATTTTCCACCTCGCGGGACAGGCGCAGCATGGCCGCGACTGCACCACCGGAAGACACGCCGCAGAAAATGCCCTCTTCACGGGCAAGGCGGCGGGTGGTTTCCTCGGCTTCCTGCTGCGACATGTCGACCACGCGGTCGACGCGGCTGGCGTCGAAGATTTTCGGCAGGTATTCCTCGGGCCAACGGCGGATACCCGGAATGGCCGAGCCTTCCATTGGTTGCAGGCCGATGATCTGCACCGCCGGGTTCTGTTCCTTGAGGTACTGCGAGCAGCCCATGATGGTACCGGTGGTACCCATGGAGCTGATGAAATGGGTGATGGTGCCCTGGGTCTGCTGCCAGATCTCGGGGCCGGTGCTGTTGTAGTGGGCGATGGGGTTGTCGCCGTTGGCGAACTGGTCCAGCACCAGGCCGCGGCCTTCGGCCTGCAGCTTCTCGGCCAGGTCACGGGCGCCTTCCATACCCTCTTCCTTGGTCACCAGGATCAGCTCGGCGCCGTAGGCGGTCATGGCGGCCTTGCGCTCGGCGGTGGAGTTGTCGGGCATGATCAGGATCATCTTGTAGCCCTTGATCGCCGCAGCCATCGCCAGGGCGATGCCGGTGTTGCCGGAGGTGGCTTCGATCAGGGTGTCGCCGGGCTTGATCTGGCCGCGCAGTTCGGCGCGGGTGATCATCGACAGTGCCGGGCGGTCCTTCACCGAGCCGGCGGGATTGTTACCTTCGAGCTTGAGCAGGAGGGTGTTGCTGGTTTCGCCAGCGATACGCTGCAGGCGAACCAGGGGCGTATTGCCGACGCAATCGGCGATGGTTGGGTACTGCAAGGTCATGGCGTATTTCACAATCCGGACGGCAGGGGTGCCTATCATACCGGCAAACCCTTCCCGGCCATATCACGCAATCTGTGGTGAATATAGCTACAAGCTATATATCGGCGTGTATTGCGTGCACGGCCTTTGTAGGAGCGGCCTTGTGTCGCGATGGGGCGCGCAGCGGCCCCGGCAATATATGCGGCGAAGCTGAAACCTAGGGGCCGCTGCGCGCCCCATCGCGACACAAGGCCGCTCCTACAGGGACCGCGTTAAATTCAAGCGCTGTGGTGAGGCCGGCACATGTAACGGCAATCTCATCCACAACCGCAGCCCGCGCTTGCCATTCTGCGCCCACAAGGTGCCACCCTGGCGCTGGATGGCACTGCGGGCAATGCTCAGCCCCAGGCCGAAACCGCCATCCCCGGGCCGCGAACCGTCCAGCCGCGAGAACGGTGCAAAGATCCGCTCCAGGTCTTCTTCAGCCACGCCACCGCCTTCGTCTTCCAGCCACAACCACCAATACCCGCCTTCACGCTGCCCGCCGAGGCGCACCACACCATCGGCCGGCGAATGACGAATGGCATTGCGCAACAGGTTCTCCAGCGCCTGGGCCAGGTGGTTCAGGTTGCCCTGCACCCAGCAGTCGGCCGGCACTTCACAGCGCAGCCGCGCCAGCGACCAGCCGCTTTCATAGCTGGCATTCTCGGCCAGCAGCTCCCACAGCGCCTGCACCTCGATCGGCTCCAGGTTCATCGGCGCACGTTCGGCGTCCTGCCAGGCCAGTTGCAGGGTGTCCTCGACCAGCTGCTGCATGCAGTCCACCTCCCGCGTCAGGCGTTCACGCAGGCGCTGCAGGTCGGTTTCGCCATCGCAGGCCACCCGCAGCCGGCTGAGTGGCGTACGCATTTCGTGGGACAGGTCACGCAGCAACTGCTGCTGCATGGCTACCGTACCCTGCAGCCGCTCGGCCATCTGATCGAAGGCCCGGGCCAGTTCGCCCAACTCGTCATGCCGGGCGATGGTGCGTGGGTCGAGGCGAGCCGACAACTGGTCGGCGCGCCAGGCATTGGCCTGCTCGCGCAACTGGTTCAACGGCACGATCAGCATGCGGTAAAGGCCCACGCACAACAGCAGGGTGAACAGGCCGGGGATGATGCCGTTGGTGACAATGCGCCACAGCATCCGATACTGCCCGGGGTTGAAGCGCTGCGGCAGTTCGATCACTAGCAGGCCCTGCTCCGGAGCCCCCGGGAACGGTATGCGCAGCCACGGCTGCTCGACGCTGCGCCGACTCATCGGCCAGTCGACACCGCGCAGGCGGGTCAGCCGCTGCATGATCTGCGGGTCGAGGCTGGCGCTGTCCAGCGGCCGCAGGTTGAGGTCGAGCACGCCAACCCAGCCGCGTTCGCGCTGGTGCATCGCCGCCACCCAACGGTCCAGCCCTGCCCGCCCACCACTGCGCCAGGCCTGCTCGGCCTCGGCAGCATAGCCACGCAAGGCCTGCCGCGCCGGTTCCGAGAGGAAGGCGTTCTGGGTTTCCATGTGCCGGCCCCAGGTGTAGCTGAGGCCGATCATCAGCAGGCAGAAGCCCACCAGCAGGATCGCCAGTTTCCAGAACAGCGAGTGGCGGTCGAGCATGGGTCACTCCGCCTCGCTGGCGCTGAGTACGTAGCCTTTGCCCCACACGGTGCGGATCTGCCGTTCGTGATAGCCGATGCCTTTGAGCTTGCGGCGGATCTGGCTGACGTGCATGTCCAGGCTGCGGTCATGCCGCGAATAGCCTCGCTGCAGGACTTGCTGGTAGAGGAACGGCTTGCTCAGCACTTCGTCGAGGTTGCGGTTGAGGATGTCGAGCAGGCGGTATTCGCTGGGAGTCAGGCCGGCCAGGCGACCCTCCAGGCGCACGTCGCACAGTGCCTCGTCGTATTGCAGTTCGCCGCTGCCGGCGCGCGCCTGCGGGGCTTGATGGCGCCGCTCGAGGGCGACGCGGCGCAGGATGGCCTCGATGCGTACCTGCAGCTCGGCCATGCTGAACGGCTTGGGCAGGTAGTCGTCGGCACCGCGCTGGAAACCGCTGATGCGGTCGGCCTCGGCGCCCAGCGCCGACATCAGGATCACCGGCGTGGCGCTGCGCTTGCGCAACTGCGCAAGCGCATCCAGGCCGTTGAGCCCGGGCAGCAGGATGTCCATGAGCACCACGTCGAAAGCCTGGCGCCCCGCCGTTTCCAGGCCCTCCAGGCCATTGCGGCACCAGGTCACCTGGAAGCCGCCGCGCTGCAGCTCTTCGTGCAGGTAGGCACCGAGGACCGGGTCATCCTCGATGGCGAGGATATTGGAGTTGTGAATAGCTACAGGATTCATTGGCAACTGCCATGCATTCTCAATTGCGCAATTATTGAGTATCCAGCGCCTGCCAGGCAACCGCCCTGCGACCAAAGCCCCTGCAAGGGCGCAAAACACGTACTAAAGAGGTGCAATAGCGCGGCAGGCGGAGTAACTTCCCGGCTTGGCCGTCATCGCTTGACGGCGTCCAGGCACATGACAGGAGGCGAGTGTGCTCGATCGCTTGGGAATTCGCAGCCGGGTCCTGCTGCTGGCCCTGCTGCCGGCCGGCCTGATGGCCCTGGTGCTGGGTAGTTACTTCACCTGGCTGCAACAGAACGACCTGCGCACCCAGCTGCTGCAACGCGGCAAGATGATCGCCGAGCAACTGGCGCCACTGGCCGCACCCGCCATGGCCAAGCTGGCACCGGCGCAACTTGAGCGCATTGCCGCACAAACCCTGGAGCAGGCCGATGTGCGTGCGGTCGCCTTCCTGGCCCCGGACCGCACGCGCCTGGCCCACGCCGGCCCGAGCATGCTCAACCAGCCACCCAGCGGCGGCACCGGCACCCAGCTGCTGCAGCGCAGCGGCAATGACGCCACACGCTACCTGATGCCGGTGTTCGGCCACCATCGCGACCTGGCCACCGATGCCGTGCCGGCCGAATCCGAACGCCTGCTGGGCTGGGTCGAGATCGAGCTGTCCCACGACGGCACCCTGCTGCGCGGCTACCGCAACCTGTTCACCAGCCTGCTGCTGATCCTCGCCTGCCTGGTGCTCAGCGGCCTGCTGGCACTGCGCATGAGCCGCACCATCAACGACCCGATCAAGCGCATCAAGCACGCGGTCAACCAGCTCAAAGACGGCCACCTCGAGGAACGCCTGCCGGCCATGGGCAGCCATGAGTTGGACGAACTGGCGCGCGGCATCAACCGCATGGCCGAAACCCTGCACAACGCCCACGAAGAGCTGCAGCACAGCATCGACCAGGCCACCGAGGACGTTCGCCAGAACCTGGAAACCATCGAGATCCAGAACATCGAGCTGGACATGGCGCGCAAGGAAGCCCTGGAAGCCAGCCGCATCAAGTCGGAATTCCTGGCCAACATGAGCCACGAAATCCGCACCCCGCTCAACGGTATCCTCGGTTTCACCCACCTGCTGCAGAAAAGCGAGCTGACACCGCGCCAGCTGGACTACCTGAGCACTATCGAGAAATCCGCCGACAACCTGCTGGGGATCATCAACGAGATCCTCGACTTCTCCAAGATCGAGGCCGGCAAGCTGGTGCTCGACAGCATCCCCTTCAACCTGCGCGACCTGATCCAGGACACCCTGACCATCCTCGCCCCGGCCGCCCACGCCAAGCAGCTGGAGCTGCTCAGCCTGATCTACCGCGATACCCCGTCGTCGCTGATCGGCGACCCGTTGCGGCTCAAGCAGATCCTTACCAACCTGGTCAGCAACGCCATCAAGTTCACCCGCGAAGGCACCATCGTCGTGCGCGCCATGCTCGAAGACGAGCACGAAGACAGTGCGCAGCTGCGCATCAGCGTGCAGGACACCGGCATCGGCCTGTCGCCACAGGATGTGCGTACGCTGTTCCAGGCCTTCAGCCAGGCCGACAACTCGCTGGCCCGCCAGCCCGGCGGCACCGGCCTGGGGCTGGTGATTTCCAAGCGCCTGATCGAGCAGATGGGCGGCGAGATCGGCGTCGACAGCACCCCGGGCGAGGGTTCGCAGTTCTGGATCAGCCTCAACCTGCCCAAGGCCCACGATGGTGTCGAGGAGTTGCCGCTGCAACCGCTGCTGGGCCGCCGCGCAGCCATCGTCGACGGCCACGAGCTGGCGCGCCAGGCGTTGGAACACCAGTTGGAAGACTGCGGCCTCAGCGTCAGCCTGTTCGCCTCCTACGACCAGCTGCTGCAGGGTGTGCAGGCCGCCAGCCAGGCTGGCTTGCCGTTCGAGTTCGCCGTGCTCGGGGCCAACCTTGGCAACCTGTCGCCCGAGCAGCTGGGCCATTACCACCAGCAGCTCGAGCGCTACCATTGCCAGTGCGTGGTGCTGTGCCCGACCACCGAGCAGGCGCTGTACCACCCGTACCTGCCCAACGGCCATGGCCAGTTGCTGTCCAAGCCGACCTGCACGCGCAAACTGCGCCGCCTGTTGCTGGAACTGGTGCAACCGCGCCGCCCGCAGGGCGAGGTGAACAGCGTCAACGGCCAGCGCCAGCCGAAGATCCTCTGCGTCGACGACAACCCCGCCAACCTGCTGCTGGTGCAGACCCTGCTCGAAGACCTGGGCGCCGAGGTGCTGGCCGTCGACAACGGCTATGCGGCGGTGCAGGCGGTGCAGGACGAGCCGTTCGACCTGGTGCTGATGGACGTGCAGATGCCCGGCATGGACGGCCGCGCCTGCACCGAGCAGATTCGCTTGTGGGAAAACACCCAAAGCGGCAACCCGCTGCCGATCGTCGCCCTCACCGCCCACGCCATGGCCAACGAGAAACGCGCGTTGCTGCACGGTGGCATGGACGACTACCTGACCAAGCCGATCAGCGAACGGCAGCTGGCCCAGGTGGTGATGAAATGGACCGGCCTTAGCCTGGGCGCGCCACAGCAGGAACGCCTGGCCGAGCAACTGGCCAACGGTGATGACCTGAAGGTGCTGGACCCCGAGGAAGGCCTGCGCCTGGCCGCCGGTAAGGCGGACCTGGCGGCCGATATGCTGAGCATGCTGCTGACCTCGCTGGAAGCCGACCGCGAAGCCATACGCGCTGCCCGCGAGGCCGACGACCGCAACGGCCTGATCGAACAGGTGCACCGCCTGAACGGCGCCTCGCGTTATTGCGGCGTGCCGCAGTTGCGGGCCGCGTGCCAGCGCAGCGAGACCTTGCTCAAGCAGGAAAACCCGCTGGCACAGCAGGCATTGGACGAACTGGATGCGGCAATCAACCGCTTGGCGGCGCAGGCCAGATTGAGCGCCTGAAGCCCGAGCACATTCTTTGTAGGAGCAGCCTTGTGCTGCGAAGAGGCCAGTACAGGCGATACATTAATGGCCGCCTGCACCGGCCTCTTCGCAGCACAAGGCTGCTCCTACAAAGAATGTGCCTGGCCGGCATGGGTCAATAGCGGGCAAACGTCGCTGACTACAATCTCCAGACCACTGCAAAGGAAGCCCCACCATGCGCGCCCTGTTGTTCAGCAGCCAGCACTACGACCAGGAAAGCTTCACCCGTGCCGCCAGCGGCACCACACTGGACCTGCACTTCCAGCCCGCCCGCCTGACCCTCGACACCGCTGCCCTGGCCGATGGCTACCAGGTGGTCTGCGCCTTCATCAATGACGAGCTCGACGCCCAGGTGCTGCAACGCCTGGCCGCAGGCGGCACGCGCCTGGTCGCCCTGCGTTCGGCCGGCTACAACCATGTCGACCTGGCCGCCGCCCAGCGCCTGGGCCTGACCGTAGTGCGAGTGCCGGCCTACTCGCCGCACGCCGTGGCCGAACACGCCGTGGCGCTGATCCTGGCCCTGAATCGGCGCCTGCACCGGGCCTACAACCGCACCCGCGAGGGTGACTTCACCCTGCACGGGCTGACCGGCTTCGACCTGCACGGCAAGACCGTCGGCGTGGTCGGTACCGGCCAGATCGGCACCGCCTTTGCCCGCATCATGGCCGGTTTCGGCTGCCAGTTGCTGGCCTATGACCCTTACCCCAACCCCGACCTGCTGGCCTTGGGCGCGCGCTACCTGCCATTGCCCGAGCTGCTGCGCGAAGCCCGCGTCATCAGCCTGCACTGCCCGCTGACCGAGCACACCCGGCACCTTATCAATGCACAAAGCCTGGCCCAGCTGCAGCCCGGCGCCATGCTGATCAACACCGGCCGCGGCGCGTTGGTCGACACCCCGGCGCTGATCGACGCGCTGAAGAGCGGCCAGCTCGGCTACCTGGGGCTGGACGTCTACGAAGAAGAAGCCCAGCTGTTCTTCGAAGACCGCTCCGACCTGCCGCTGCAGGACGACGTACTGGCCCGCCTGCTGACCTTCCCCAACGTGATCATCACTGCCCACCAGGCGTTCCTTACCCGCGAGGCACTGGATGCCATCGCCGCGACCACGCTGGACAACATCAACCGCTGGGCGGCAGGCAATCCACAGAATCTGGTGATGGGTTAGTGCTAGGATACGCGGCATTTCTGGAGGACCCATGGTCGAGCACGATTTCCGCTACACCCTTTTCAACCCGCAACACACCCTGATCGAGTGCCGCGCCCTGGTGCCGGGCCGCTATCAGGTCACCGGCAACGGCGGTTCGATGCACAAAGGCGACACCCTGCTGGTCACCCTCAAGGGCAGCAAGGACTTGTCCATGCGCCTGACAGTGGAGAGCGTGCGCCACCTGATCAACCCACGCGGCCAGTGGGTTGCCGTGGCCAGCGGCCCGGTGTTCAACGAGCTCGAAATCCTCACCTGGCAGGTTGCGTGCGACAGCTGCGACGCCGTGCTGGACTTCGAGTTCGCGGTGGACGCCAAGCTGGGCAAGAAAGCCCGCCAGCCTGCCGCCAGCGCGCGGGTTGCCGAGCTGGGCTGGGCCAGCCGTGGCGAAAAACACCTGTGCCCGCGTTGCCAGGAGAGCGCCGAGTGAAGAATCTGCTGACCGGCGTGCTGATTGCCACCGGCCTGCTCGGCTGCGCCGCGGAACCTTCCAAGCTGCAGCAGGAGCGCAGCTACGTGCTGGAGTGGATTGGCGAACGGCCGCTGATCGACTACAGCCACCTGACTCTGACCTTGGCCAGCGATGGCCGTGCCTATGGCAATGGCGGCTGCAACCACTGGTTCGCGCCGTACACACTGGACGGCGAGCACCTGAGCTTCGGCAAGGTCGGCAAGACCCGCAAGCTCTGCGCACCGGCGTTGATGGAGCAGGAAAAGCGCTTCCTGCAGGCGCTGGAAACAGTGCAGCGCTGGGATGTGTCGCCTATCGAGCAGATGCGTTTCTGGCCGGCCGAAGGCAAGCCGCTGCGCTTCTGGCCTGAGGAAGGCTGAATATTGCCGGGGCCGCTTTGCGGCCCATCGCGACACAAGGCCGCTCCTACAGGGGAATGCGATCTCCTGTAGGAGCGGCCTTGTGTCGCGATGGGCTGCAAAGCAGCCCCAAAATGCATCAGGCGCCCTTCAGTGCCTTGATCTTGGCCTGCAGCCCTTCCAGGGTCTGCTCACCCATTAACTGTTCCCGCACCTTGCCCTTGTCATCGATGATGTAGGTCACCGGCAATGCCTCGCTTCGTGGCAGGTCATAGCGCTCGGCCGGGTCCTGCGCCAATACGGTGAAAGCGATGCCCAGGGTTTCGGCAGCCTGCTTCAGCTCCTGCCCCTGCAAGCCATCGAAGTTCACCCCCACTACCTTGATACCGTCGGCCGCCCACTGCTTGGCTGCCGCGTTCAGTTCAGGGATTTCGGTACGGCACGGCCCGCACCATTCGGCCCAGTAGTTGAGCACCAGCCAGTGCCCGTCGATCTGTTCGGCCTTAACCGTATTACCGTGTTGGTCCACGCCATAATCGGCACCGCAACCACCGAGCAACAGGCTCGCGGTGATGGCCAGTACTGCTGCCAGACGCCTTGCCATGGGTCAATCCTTCTCGAGTTTTAAAGCAAATTGGTCAGTCGCTGCGGTTAGAATAGCCGCCACACCCTGCTGGATGCGACCCGACATGACCGACCTCACGCTCTATCATAACCCGCGCTGCTCGAAATCCCGCGGCGCCCTGGAACTGCTCGAAGCTCGCGGCCTGGCGCCGACCATCGTGCGCTACCTCGAGACCCCGCCCGACGCTGCCACCCTGAAGGCCCTGCTCGGCAAGCTTGGCATCGCCCCACGCCAGCTGCTGCGTACCGGCGAGGACGAGTACAAGGAGCTGAACCTGGCCGACCCGGCACTGACCGACGCACAACTGATCGAGGCCATGGCCCGGCACCCCAAGCTGATCGAGCGGCCGATCCTGGTCGTCGGTGACAAGGCCGTGGTCGGCCGACCGCCCGAGAAAGTACTGGAGATCCTGCCGTGAGCCAGCCCTACATCCTGGTGCTGTATTACAGCCGCCATGGTTCGACCAGCGAGATGGCCCGGCACATCGCCCGCGGCATCGAGCTGGCCGGCATGGAAGCCCGCCTGCGCACGGTGCCGGCGATTTCCACCGAGTGCGAAGCAGTGGCCCCGGACATCCCGGCCAGTGGCGCGCTGTACGCCACCCTGGACGACCTGCGCCACTGCGCCGGCCTGGTACTGGGCAGCCCGACCCGCTTCGGCAACATGGCAGCGCCGCTCAAGTACTTCCTGGATGGCACCAGCAGCCTGTGGCTGGGCGGTGAACTGGTCGGCAAGCCGGCGGGCGTTTTCACCTCAACCGCCAGCCTGCATGGCGGGCAGGAAACCACCCTGCTGTCGATGATGCTGCCACTGATGCACCACGGCATGCTGGTAATGGGCCTGCCGTACAGCGAATCGGCACTGCTCGAGACCCGCGGTGGCGGCACCCCGTATGGCGCCAGCCATCATGCTGGCGCCGATGGCAAGCGCGAGCTCGACCAGCACGAGATAGCCCTGTGCCGCGCCCTTGGCCAACGCCTGGCGACCACCGCCAAGGCCCTGGAGGCCGCACGTGGCTAAGAAGCCCAAGGTATTGCCGGCGCTGGAATGGCTGGCACCGCGCCTGCGCCTGACGCGGGCGTTGAGCCTGGCGTTCTTCTTCGGCCTGATTGCCCTGCTGGTGGTGAACAACCTGTGGTTCGCCAACCTGCACGGGGCGCGGGTCGAGGTGATCCTGGCGATCGAACTGGTGCCGTTGCTGCTGTTGCTGCCGGGCATGCTGACAGGCAGCGCCCGCGCACATGCCTGGACCTGCTTCGTGGTGAATATCTATTTCATCAAGGGCGTGCTGGCGGCGTTCGACCCGGCGCGGGCGGTATTTGGCTGGGTAGAAGTGCTGGTGAGCCTGGGGCTGTTCATTGCCGGGCTGCTGTATGTGCGCTGGAAGTTCCAGCACGAGCGGCGCATGGCCGGCGAAGGCAGTTAGATTCTTCGCGGGCTTGCCCGCTCCCACAGGTACAGCGCAAGCCTCAAATGCGGTGCGATCCCTGTGGGAGCGGGCATGCCCGCGAAGAGGCCAACACAAATCTCAATGGTTGACGGTATGCGCCAGCATCACCGACAACTGGCACAGCGGCCGCCCACTCTCGGCATGCCACTGGTTGAACGCCTGCTGCACCAAGGCCAGGTCCCGCTGGCTGGTCGGCGGCTTGTCGATCACCTTCTGCGCAATCAACGCCGCAGCCATGTCATCGGTAGGGATGAACGTGTCCTTGCCGACCATGCGCAAGAAACGCGGTGCCGACAACCCGCCCAGCTGGTTGCCGTGCTTGGCCAGGTACTTCCACAAACCGACGATGTCGGTCACCGGCCAGTCGGCGATGAAGGCGCCGAAACTGCCCTTCTCCTTGGCCACGTCAAGAACCATCTGCGCATTGCGCGGCACGCTCTTGAGCTTGCCCAGGTGGCGGATGATGCGCTCGTCGTGCATCAGCCGCTCGAGGTGCTCGGCGCCCATCAATACCACCTTCTCCGGGTCGAAGCCGAAGAACACCTGCTCGAACGCCGGCCACTTGGCATCCACCAGGCTGTGCTTGAGCCCGGCGCGAAACACGCGCAGGGCCAAGGTCGACAGGTAGCGGTCATCGCTGAGATCACGCAGTTGCGCCGATGTGCGCGGCTGCGGCAGGAAGGCCTCCAGGGCCTGGGCCGAGCCGAAGCGGTTCAGGCAGTACTCGTGCAACCACTGGTAATCGCGCATGGGCTCAGATATTCAGCACGTCAAGGAAACGCGGGGTAGCGTTTTCGTCGATCTTCAGGCTGGTGAAGTCGAACAGGTTGCGGTCAGCCAGCTGCGACGGCGCCACGTTCTGCAGGGCGCGGAAGATGCTCTCGGTACGCCCCGGGTGCTTGCGCTCCCACTCCACCAGCATGTCCTTGACCACCTGGCGCTGCAGGTTTTCCTGCGAACCGCACAGGTTGCACGGGATGATCGGGAATTCCTTCATGTCCGAGTAGGCCTGGATATCCTTCTCGCTGCAGTAGGCCAGCGGGCGGATCACCACGTTGCGGCCATCGTCGGCGCGCAGCTTCGGCGGCATGCCCTTGAGCGCGCCGTTGAAGAACATGTTGAGGAAGAAGGTTTCGACGATATCGTCGCGGTGGTGCCCCAGCGCCATCTTGGTCGCGCCGATTTCGTCGGCGAAGGTGTACAGGGTGCCACGGCGCAGGCGCGAGCACAGCGAGCAGGTGGTCTTGCCCTCGGGGACCAGCTCCTTGACCACCGAGTAGGTGTCCTTCTCGACGATGTGGTACTCGACACCCAGTTCCTTGAGGTAGGCCGGCAGCACATGCTCGGGGAAACCCGGCTGCTTCTGGTCCATGTTCACCGCGACGATCTCGAACTTGATCGGTGCCACCTTCTGCAGGTGCAACAGAACGTCGAGCATGGTGTAGCTGTCCTTGCCGCCGGACAGGCAGACCATGACCTTGTCGCCATCCTCGATCATGTTGTAGTCGGTGATGGCTTCGCCGGCGAGACGACGCAGGCGTTTTTGCAGTTTGTTCTGGTTGACCGAGAGGGTGCCCATAGCGCTTGGATCCGCGAGGTGTGACAAAAGCCGGCTATTTTACGCACAAACGCGGCGGCGCTGTAGGCATTCCGATAAAGACTTCATTGTAATCAACAGCGCGCCTTACAGCGCAATTTGCTCTAAAAAGCTCGGTTTATGCAGGTAACGGCTTCCTATACTGCGACATAAGGCCACATTACCGCTTGCTTCGGTGTTCGGGCCTCGGGCCGCTTGCGCTCCATCTGGGGGGCGTTTGGCAACATTGAGAGGAGTGATCGGCATGATTCATCACGTTGTGGGGCTGTTTACCCATCCCGACCAGGAATGGCGGGAAATTCGTGGCGAAGAAGAAACCATCAGCCACATGTACCTGACGCACACCCTGATCCTGGCTGCGATCCCCGCCATTTCGGCGTTCATCGGTACCACCCAGGTCGGCTGGGTGATCGGCGACCGGCCAGCGGTGATGCTGACCATGGAAAGCGCCATTTGGATGAGCATCATGTCGTACCTGGCGATGCTTGCCGGGGTGGCGGTAATGGGGGCGTTCATCCACTGGATGGCTCGCACCTACGATGCCAACCCGTCCATGGCACAGTGCATCGCCTTTGCCACCTACACCGCCACCCCGTTGTTCATCGGCGGCCTGGCGGCACTGTACCCGCACCTGTGGCTGGGCATGCTGATTGGCACCGCCGCCATCTGCTACACGGTGTACCTGCTGTACGTCGGTTTGCCGACGTTCATGAACATACCGTCCGACGAAGGCTTCCTGTTCTCCAGCTCGGTGCTGGCGGTGGGCCTTGTGGTACTGGTGGCGATCATGGCCGCCACGGTGATCATCTGGGGACTGGGCGTGGGGCCCGTCTACACCAACTAGAACAGACTCGACCAACACTGGGGCATCAACCTGAGGCCGCCGCAAGGCGGCCTCTGGCTGTGCGCTGACCGGTGGCTCGGCACGCTGCCCGGGGTTGCGGCATAATGCCCGGTCAGGAGAACCACCCCGCCATGCCCGAGCTGCTCAGACAACGCGTCGAAACCTGTTACCAGCAAGCTGAAACCTTCTTCAAACGCCCCTTCCCGCGCCCGGAAGTCAGCTTCAAGCTGCGCGGGCAAAAAGCAGGTGTCGCCCACCTGCACGAGAACCTGCTGCGCTTCAACCTTCAGCTTTACCGCGAAAACCAGGAAGACTTCCTGCGCCAGACCGTGGCCCATGAAGTGGCGCACCTGGTGGCCCACCAGCTGTTCGGCGACCGCATCCAGGCCCATGGCGAGGAGTGGCAGCTGATCATGCGCGGGGTGTATGAACTGCCGCCCAACCGTTGCCACAACTACGAAGTGCAACGGCGCGTGGTGACCCGCTACATCTACCGCTGCCCGTGCCCGCAAAGCGACTTCCCGTTTACCGCGCAGCGGCACAAGCTGGTGCGCCAGGGGCGGCGCTACCTGTGCAAGCGGTGTCGGGAGATATTGGTGTATAGCGGCGAGACGCGCGTCGAATAGATTGTGTATTGCCTGTACCGGCCCTTTCGCGGGCTTGCCCGCTCCCACAGGGGTACCACTGACCTCAGGCCTTGTGATATCCCTGTGGGAGCGGGCAAGCCCGCGAAAGGGCCGGTACAGGCGATACATGAATCACAGGTACAAGAAAGGCGACCCAAGGGTCGCCTTCTTTGCATCAGCCTGCGCCTTACTTCTCGACGAAGGCACGCTCGATCAGGTAATCACCCGGCTCGCGCATGCGCGGGGAGATCTTCAGGCCGAAGCTGTCCAGTACTTCGCTGGTCTCGTCGAGCATGCTCGGGCTGCCGCAGATCATCGCGCGGTCGTCCTGCGGGTTGATCGGTGGCAGGCCGATGTCGCTGAACAGCTTGCCGCTGCGCATCAGGTCGGTCAGGCGGCCCTGGTTTTCGAACGGTTCACGGGTCACGGTCGGGTAGTAGATCAGCTTGTCGCGAACCGACTCACCGAAGAATTCGTTCTGCGGCAGGTGCTCGGTGATGAACTCGCGGTAGGCCACTTCGTTCACGTAGCGCACGCCGTGCACCAGGATCACCTTCTCGAAGCGCTCGTAGGTTTCCGGGTCCTGGATGACACTCATGAACGGTGCCAGGCCAGTGCCGGTGCTCAGCAGGTACAGGTGCTTGCCCGGGTTCAGGTCGTCGAGTACCAGGGTACCGGTAGGCTTCTTGCTGATGATGATCTCGTCGCCTTCCTTCAGGTGCTGCAGCTGCGAGGTCAGCGGACCGTCCGGCACCTTGATGCTGAAGAACTCCAGGTGCTCTTCCCAGTTCGGCGAAGCAATGGAATAGGCGCGCATGAGCGGACGGCCGCTTTCTTGTTGCAGGCCGATCATCACGAACTGACCGTTCTCGAAGCGCAGGCCCGGGTCGCGAGTGCACTTGAAGCTGAACAGGGTGTCGTTCCAGTGGTGCACACTGAGGACACGTTCGTGGTTCATGTTGCTCATTTAATGGGGCTCCTGAAGAAAGACGCGGCGCGCGCAAGACGCGCAGTTGCGCGATAGTTTAGGGGCAGCGACAATATCTGTTAACTGGATTATCAAGATATGTGTTATCGGTTATATCGATATGCGATTTACACTTCGTCAGCTGCAAGTCTTCGTTGCCGTGGCCCAGCACCAGAGCGTTTCGCGCGCCGCCAGTGTGCTGGCCCTGTCGCAGTCGGCAGCCAGCACCTCGATCACCGAGCTTGAGCGCCAGTCCAGCTGCCAGCTGTTCGACCGCGCCGGCAAGCGCCTGAGCCTCAACGCCCTGGGCCAGCAACTGTTGCCGCAGGCCGTGGCCCTGCTCGACCAGGCCAAGGAAATCGAAGACCTGCTCAACGGCAAGTCCGGTTTCGGCTCGCTGGCGGTCGGCGCCACGCTGACCATCGGCAACTACCTGGCCACCCTGCTGATCGGCAGCTTCATGCAGGTGCACCCGGAAAGCCAGGTGAAGCTGCATGTGCAGAACACTGCGCATATCGTGCAACAGGTGGCGCATTACGAAATTGATCTGGGTCTGATCGAAGGCGATTGCAACCACCCGGACCTGGAAGTGCAGCCCTGGGTCGAGGACGAGCTGGTGGTGTTCTGCGCGCCGCAGCACCCGCTGGCCAAGCTGGGCCGCGCCGATGTACAGACCTTGTCCCAGGAAGCGTGGATCCTGCGCGAACAGGGCTCGGGCACGCGCCTGACCTTCGACCAGGCCATGCGCCACCACCGCACCAACCTCAACATCCGCCTGGAGCTGGAGCACACCGAAGCGATCAAGCGCGCGGTGGAGTCGGGCCTGGGCATCGGCTGCATCTCGCGCCTGGCCCTGCGTGACGCCTTCCGCCGCGGCAGCCTGGTAGCGGTAGAAACCCCGGAGCTGGACCTGATGCGCCAGTTCTACTTCATCTGGCACAAACAGAAGTACCAGACCTCGGCCATGCGCGAATTTCTCGAACTGTGCCGCAACTTCACTGCGGGCTTCACCCGCAGTGACGAGATCGTGTTGCCACCAATCGCTTAAAGCAGGATCACACCCCACACCAGCGCCACCATGGTCAGTGCCACCAGTTGCGCGGCGCTGCCCATGTCCTTGGCGTTTTTCGACAGCGGGTGGCGCTCCAGCGAAATGCGGTCGATGGCTGCTTCCACCGCCGAATTGAACAGTTCGACGATCAGGCCCAACAGGCACACGGCGATCATGATCGCCCGCTCCGCACGGCTGACCGGCAGCCAGAAGGCGACCGGGACCAACAGCACGTTTAGCAGCACCAGCTGGCGGAACGCGGCCTCGCCCTTGAAGGCGGCGCGCAGGCCGTCCAGCGAATAGCCGGCGGCGTTGAGGATACGTTTGAGGCCGGTCTGGCCCTTGAATGGCGATGTCATGTGAGTCACTTCACAACGGAAAGGCCAGCAGACTAGACCGGCACGGGTCAAAAAAGCGTGAAGCCACGCGCACTCAGCTGCTGGCAACCGATTCAAGTTGTTGCAGCAACAACGCCGCCTGGGTGCGGGTACGCACACCCAGCTTGCGGAAGATCGCGGTCACGTGGGCCTTGATGGTCGCTTCCGACACGTTCAGCTCATAGGCGATCTGCTTGTTCAGCAAGCCTTCGCAGACCATGGTCAGCACGCGGAACTGCTGCGGCGTGAGGCTGGCAAGGCCTTCGCTGGCGGCCTTGGCCTCGGCCGAGACATCGACCTTTTCGAACGCCTGCGGCGGCCACCAGACCTCGCCGTCGAGCACCTTGCGCACCGCATCCTGGATCACTTCCAGGGTGCTGGACTTGGGAATGAAGCCACTGGCGCCAAACTCGCGGGACTTGACCACCACTGCGGCCTCTTCCTGCGCCGATACCATCACCACGGGGATCTGCGGGTATTGCCCGCGCAGCAGCACCAGCCCGGAAAAACCGTAGGCACCCGGCATGTTCAAGTCCAGCAACACCAGGTCCCAGTCGGCTTTTTCGCTCAGACGGGTTTCCAGTTCGGCAATGCTGGCGACTTCAACCAGGCGTACATCCGGGCCCAGGCCGAGGGTAACGGCCTGGCGCAAGGCGCCACGGAACAGCGGGTGGTCATCGGCAATCAGGATTTCGTAAGTGGCCATCGATCTGGGGATCCTGTTCTGTGTCGGGCACTCGGGTAAGGGTCATTATGAACCAAAGCAGGGGTTGTGCCCCTTGGACTATAGGAAGGTATGCAAACGCTGGTGGGTGTCGTCCTGCTCGTCCAGCGGCAGGCGCCGCTTGCCGCTCAGGTAATGCAGGCTGAACACATCCAGGTAGGCGTCCAGCGCCTGCGAGGCCTGGGTATCGCCGGCCAGGTCCAGGCACATGGCCGCGACTTCCGCGGTGCAGAAGTGATCGTCGCGCTTGGAGCGGCGCAGGCGGTAGCGGGACATCTGCTCGGCCTGCAGGCTCAACACCGGGAAGCGGTCAAGGTAAGGGCTTTTGCGGAACATCTTGCGCGCTTCGGTCCAGGTGGCATCCAGCAGGATGAACAGCGGGCGCTTGCCCGGCTCGCGCACTACCTCGCTGACCACCCGTTCCTGGGCAACGAATTCGCCCGGGAAGACGATGTAGGGCTGCCAATGCGGATCGCCCAGCAAAGCCAGCAAGCGTTCGTCGACCGAAGTACGCAGCCAGCCGAAGGCCGAGGTGTCCTCGATCAGGTCGGCGATCAGCCAGCCGGTATTGGTGGGCTTCAGTGGCTCGGTGTCATGCATCAGCAGGCATACGCCGGACTCTGCCTGCACCCGCGGCTTCCAGGCGCACAGGCAATGAGTGGCGATTACCCTGCAATCGGGGCAGCGCTCGGCACGCGAACCACGGGCGATGAAGGGCTTGTTGCTGCGGGCCAGGCGTTCGGCGCGCAGGCGCGCTACCTCATGGCTCATGCCGGCAGGCCTCTGGACAGGTTGGGAATGGACACAAGGATGACTCGGAAAAAACTAAGGGCGCCAGTCTACCAGAACAGGGGGCAATTGCTGTGCAGGTGGCGGCGCGGTCCTTATAATCGCTGTTTTTTACCGTACCCCAGCCTCGCGCCTGCGCGATTTTCAGGGAACGCCGTCGACCCGCGCATGTCAAAGCGCCAGTCATCGAACCAGGAGAGATTCATGCTGCGCCGTATCGTCCCCGCCCTGAGCCTGCTGCTCGCCCTGCCCCTGGCAGCCCAGGCGGCTTCCAAGCAGGAATACGACCTGAACAACATGCTGCAGAAGGTGGCCAAAGAGAGCAGTGTCGGCACCCCGCGAGCCATCAACGAGGACATCCTCGACCAGGGTTACACCGTGGAAGGCAAGGCACTGGTCAACCACCTGAGCGTGCGCCAGGACCATGCCGCGCGCATGCAGGCCAACCCCGAACAGGTACGCAGTCAGCTGGGTGACAGCGTCTGCCGCAACAGCGGTTTCCGCAACCTGATGTCCAAAGGCGCGGTCATGGTCTACCGCTTCACGGTCTACAAGACCAACCAGCCGATCATGGACCAGGCGTTCGACAATGCCAGCTGCGTGGCCGGCAACAAGAAGAAGTAACCAACACTTCGATCGCTACGCCTTCTCGTCTTCACGGGCGCGCCAGCGCCCTTCAGCGGCATCGGCGCGCATCTCTGCCAGCAGCGCCTGCAGGTAGCGCGACTGGCATTCCAGCCCCGACAGCCTGCGCCGGCATTCGGCCTCCAGGCTCAGGTGATGCACCTGGGCCGCATTCTCCAGCTGCTGGTAAAGCTGCCGGTCCACTTCGATGATCAAGCGATGCATACCGCCACCTCCTGCATCGACACGTTTCGCTTTACCCAGTTAACCAAACCCGCATCCCCCGTGGCTGCATGCCGACGGGCGGCTGTGCCGAACACCCCCGGCACAATTGAGCGCAAGGGTCTAGATTGAGGTCAGAGGTATTGGTGCAGAAGGAGACGTTGCATGCCTTACCAATCGAGTGAACTGCTGTTCAGCCACTTCCGCGACAACAACATCGACCTGAGCAACATCGACGCACAACTGCAACTGGTGGCACCGAACAGCCCCAACCTGCCGCTGTACCGCGACATGATGCTGACCATCCTGCGCATGGCCCATGACGACACCGACCGCTGGAGCGCCAAGATCACCCTGCAGGCCCTGCGCGAACTGGACCATTCGTTCCGCACCCTGGAACGCTACAAGGGCCGGCGCAAGGTGACCGTGTTCGGCTCGGCGCGCACTCCGCTAGAGCACCCGATGTACGCCCTGGCCCGCGAGCTGGGCGCAACCCTGGCACGCTCCGACCTGATGGTCATCACCGGTGCCGGCGGCGGTATCATGGCAGCTGCCCACGAAGGCGCCGGCAGCGACCACAGCCTGGGGTTCAACATCACCCTGCCCTTCGAACAACACGCCAACCCCACGGTGGACGGCACCGACAAGCTGCTGCCGTTCCATTTCTTCTTCATCCGCAAGCTGTTCTTCGTCAAGGAGGCCGATGCCCTGGTGCTGTGCCCGGGTGGCTTCGGCACTCTGGATGAAGCGCTGGAGGTGCTGACCCTGATCCAGACCGGCAAGAGCCCGCTGGTACCGGTGGTGCTGCTGGATTCGCCAGGTGGCAGCTTCTGGCGCGACTGCCTGGACTTCATCAGCCGCCAACTGGAGGAAAACCGCTACATCCTGCCCAGCGACCTGAAACTGCTGCGCCTGGTGCACAGCGCTGACGAGGCAGTGGAAGAAATCAACCAGTTCTACAGCAACTACCACTCCAGCCGCTGGCTGAAGAGCCAGTTCGTGATCCGTATGCATCACCCGCTCAGCGAGGCGGCGCTGTATGACATCCAGGAAGGCTTTGCCGACTTGCGCCTGAGTGGCAAGTATCACCAGCAACCTGACAGCAGTGCCGAGCACGAAGTGGGCAACTTCAGCCACCTGACCCGTTTGTCATTTGCCTTCAATGGCCGGGACCAGGGCAGGCTGCGCGAGCTGGTGGACTTCATCAACCTGCCGGAAAACTGGGCCAAGCCGCAGCCCATGCATACCACACAGCGGGCCAGGGAGGCGTTGAAGGTCAGTTGATTGTCGAACAAATTTCCAAAAGCGCGCCGCGCAACCTGTGGGAGCGGCGTTGCCGGTACTCGCGGGTAAACCCTAATGCCGGTCAGATAACGTTTGCCGGCTGGATTGGGGCTGCTTTGCAGCCCTTCGCGGGCTTGCCCGCTCCCACAGGGACCGCGCATTTTCTGAACCTTGCACCAAAAACTGTGGGAGCGGGCAAGCCCGCGAAGGGCCGCAAAGCGGCCCCAGTCTTCAGTAGTCGTCGATATCACGCCCACTGAGCAGGCGGCCGATCATGTCCATGGGGAAACCCCGGTAAGCCAGAAACCGGGTCTGCTGGGCACGGCTGCGGGGATCTTGCGGGCGCTGACCAGCAAACTTGCGCTGCCAAACGTCACGCATGCGCTCGCCCCAATCCACCTCGCTTTCGCGTAGCGCCTGCTCGATATCAGCACGCGCCAAACCGCGCTGGCCTAGCTCTTCGCGAATACGCGCAGGGCCGTAGCCGGAGCTGGAACGGTATCGGATGAAACTTTCGAGATAACGGGCTTCGCTAAGCAGCCCTTCTTCGGCGAGCCGGTCGAGTTCAGGCTCGATCAGCTCGTCCGAAGCGCCCCGCTGACGCAACTTGCGCGTCAGCTCGACGCGACCGTGCTCACGTCGCGCGAGCAGGTCCATGGCTGTCCGCCGAATGGCGACGGGGGTGTCGAGTACGGCGGACATGTTCGGCTATCTACCGCGCAATCAATAACCGGCGTCAGCGTCGGCCATGTCATCGGCATCGGCTTCGGCAGCAGCAGCCTTACCAGCAGCCGCAACAGCACCAGAGGTCAGCAGCTTCTCGCGAATCTGCTTCTCGATCTCGGCACCAATAGCCGGGTTCTCAGCCAGGTACTTGGCAGCGTTTGCCTTACCTTGACCGATCTTGTTGCCCTGGTAGGCGTACCAGGCACCGGACTTCTCGACCAGGCCTTGGGAAACACCCAGGTCAATGATCTCGCCGTTACGGTAGATACCCTTGCCGTAGAGGATCTGGAACTCGGCCTGACGGAATGGCGGCGAAACCTTGTTCTTGACGATCTTGACGCGGGTTTCGCTACCGACCACCTCGTCGCCTTCCTTGACCGCGCCAGTACGGCGGATATCCAGACGCACCGAGGCGTAGAACTTCAGGGCGTTACCACCGGTGGTGGTTTCCGGGCTGCCGAACATCACGCCAATCTTCATACGGATCTGGTTGATGAAGATGACCAGGCAGTTGGCGTTCTTGATATTACCGGTGATCTTGCGCAGCGCCTGGGACATCAGGCGCGCCTGCAGGCCCACGTGCATGTCACCCATCTCGCCTTCGATCTCGGCCTTCGGTACCAGAGCAGCCACGGAGTCGACGATGATCACGTCAACAGCGTTGGAACGCACCAGCATGTCGGTGATTTCCAGGGCCTGTTCGCCGGTGTCCGGCTGCGAAACCAGCAGGTCGTCGACGTTGACGCCCAGCTTGCCGGCGTACTCGGGGTCGAGGGCGTGTTCGGCGTCGACGAAGGCGCAGGTGGCGCCGTTTTTCTGGGCTTCGGCGATGACCGACAGGGTCAGCGTGGTCTTACCCGACGATTCCGGGCCGTAGATCTCGACGATACGGCCTTTTGGCAGGCCGCCGATGCCCAGGGCAATGTCCAGGCCCAGCGAGCCGGTGGAGATGGCAGGGATAGCCTGGCGCTCGTGGTCGCCCATGCGCATGACGGCGCCCTTGCCGAATTGGCGTTCGATCTGACCCAGGGCCGCAGCCAAGGCGCGCTTCTTGTTGTCGTCCATTGAAATCCTCACGTGTTCGACTTGGCCCTGACGGCCGGAATACCTGTATAAGTAGCCAGTATTATTCCACAGGCAAGCGCCCGCGCAAACCCCTGTCGTCGATTTACTCGGCACCAAGCTGTAACAAGCCGTCTAACGCGGCGATCACCGTCTGTCGGCGCACCGCCTCGCGGTCGCCGTCAAACTGGCGCCGCTCGCTGAACACATGGTTGCCGTCGCCCCAGGCCAGCCACACGGTGCCCACCGGTTTGGACGGCGAACCACCATCCGGCCCGGCCACGCCGCTCACCGCCACGGCAAAGCGCGCGCCGCTGGCGGCCTGGGCGCCGCGGACCATCGCTTCGACCACTTCCTGGCTGACCGCGCCAACCTGGCCGAACAACGCCGCGGGCACTCCCAGTTGACGGGTTTTCTGGGTGTTGGAATAGGTCACGTACCCAGCCTCGAACCAGGCCGAGCTGCCGGGCACGCGGGTGATGGCCTCGGCGATGCCGCCACCGGTGCAGGATTCGGCGGTGGTCACCTGCGCGTTGAAGCGGCGCAGGTGTTCACCCAGGCGGGTGGCAAGCGTGGTGATCGGGTCCATGTCGGGCTCCTTGAAGGCTGCCCTCTACCCTAGCATTTCAGAGATGGGGAATGGGCGTCTGGCGGCGTGCTGGGCATGAGGATGTTCGCCTCTGGATTTTTGCCGCCTATGAGATCGAGCGCCGCCCGCGCGGCGCTTCGCAGCACAAGGCTGCTCCTACATCTGTTTCGGGCCAGTAACGCCTGTGCCAGTGCACGCGACCGCCTTGTTTGCCCGGCACGAAATCGAGGTGGACACCAATGGGCGCGCGCCTTCGCCTCAGGAATAACTGGCCCGAAACAGATGTAGGAGCAGCCTTGTGCTGCGAAGCGCCGCGCGGGCGGCGCTCGATCTCGCAGGCGCCAAACCTCTCAAGGCATGCACCCCAAGCCCACACCAATCAGAAATTCAGCCGAAGCACGGTCCGCCAGATGTTCTTCATCGGTGAACGACGATGCTTGGCCCAGTTGCGCTCCCACCACTCGTCCTCATTGCGCACCACCTGTTCCAGGTCGCTACCGGCCACGGCGGCGGCGTGCTGGCGGAACATCATGGGGAACACGCAGTGCTGGCGGATCCGGTGCTTGACCACCACATCCACCGGGGTGCCATCGTAGGGCGTCTCTGCCAGGATCCGGCAGCCCTCGCGCGACAGCACATAGGCATGCAGCGCCACCACCCGCCCGCGGGCGATGAACGGGAACCAGGTCAGCCAGGTTCGCCCCATGGAATAGCCCAGGTGCAAGGCCTCGAAGGGCCGTTTCTGCATGAAGCGGTTTACCCAGCGCACCCGCGAAGGTTCGAACTCATAGGCCTTGGCATCGTCTTCGAAGATCAGGATTCGATCGAGGCCATTGTCCAGCGCATGACGGGCCAGTTGCTGATGGGACTCGTAGCAACCGCGCTTGGGGTCGCTGTTTTTCTCGACGACATGAAAGTGCACTTCGTTGTCGAGCTGTCGCCCGATGGTTTCGCTGAACAGCGTGCGCCGGTCAGCGCGGGTGTCGAGGGAAATACAAAAAACCGCATCTACATCAAAACGAATTGCGCTCACTGCACTAATCAACCTGTTGCAATATCTTTTTACCGGGTCGCGGGCCACCGCGAATGCGTCAGGCAAGTCATCCCTGATGGGCGAAGGCAGGCAATTCTCCATGGAGGCACCATGATGTCAACCCGCCTTCAGCGCATCCCTGTGCACTCGCCGGACTTGCAGGTACAGCCTGCCGGGTAGCCGTGTTAACCTATGCGGCTTGAAAATCCGGTGGGTCTCGGCGTCGCGCATGCAACACAGAACGCCCCAATTTGCCCCACAATATTGAGACCTACTTTCTAAGCCCTTGATGAATAAAGCAATTTCCGATTTCTCCGCACACACCCCGATGATGCAGCAGTACTGGAAGCTGAAGAACCAGCACCCGGACCAGCTGATGTTCTACCGCATGGGCGACTTCTACGAGATCTTCTACGAAGATGCGAAAAAAGCCGCAAAACTGCTGGACATCACCCTGACCGCGCGCGGTCAGTCGGCCGGCCAGTCCATCCCCATGTGCGGGATTCCGTTCCATTCGCTGGAAGGCTACCTGGCCAAGCTGGTCAAGCTCGGCGAATCGGTGGTGATCTGCGAGCAGATTGGCGACCCCGCCACCAGCAAGGGCCCGGTGGAACGCCAGGTGGTGCGCATCATCACCCCGGGTACGGTCAGCGACGAGGCCCTGCTCGACGAGCGTCGCGACAACCTGATTGCCGCGCTGCTCGGTGACGAGCGCCTGTTCGGCCTGGCGGTACTGGACATCACCAGTGGCAACTTCAGCGTGCAGGAGATCAAGGGCTGGGAAAACCTGCTGGCCGAGCTCGAGCGCCTGAACCCGGTCGAGCTGCTGATCCCCGACGACTGGCCGCGCGACCTGCCCGCCGAGAAACGCCCGGGCGCCCGTCGCCGTGCGCCATGGGACTTCGACCGCGACTCGGCGCGCAAGGCCCTGTGCCAGCAGTTCGCGACCAAGGACCTCAAGGGCTTTGGCTGCGACAAGCTGACCCTGGCCATCGGCGCCGCCGGTTGCCTGCTGATCTACGCCAAGGAAACCCAGCGCACCGCCCTGCCGCACCTGCGCAGCCTTCGCCACGAACGCCTGGACGACACGGTCATCCTCGACGGCGCCAGCCGCCGCAACCTGGAGCTGGACATCAACCTCGCCGGCGGCCGTGACAACACCCTGCAGTCGGTGATCGACCGCTGCCAGACCGCCATGGCCAGCCGATTGCTGAGCCGCTGGTTGAACCGCCCGTTGCGCGACCTCAAGGTGCTGCAGGCACGCCAGGACTCGATCCGCTGCCTGCTCGACGGCTACCGCTTCGAGAAGCTGCAGCCGCAGCTCAAGGAAATCGGCGATATCGAGCGGATTCTCGCCCGTATCGGCCTGCGCAACGCCCGCCCACGCGACCTGGCACGCCTGCGCGATGCCCTGGGCGCGCTGCCCGAGCTGCAGAACGCCATGGCCGAGCTGGAGGCGCCGCACCTGGCACGCCTGGCCGCCATTACCGGCACCTACCCCGAACTGGCCAGCCTGCTGGAGCGGGCGATCATCGACAACCCGCCGGCGGTGATCCGCGATGGCGGCGTGCTCAAGGCCGGTTATGACAACGAACTGGACGAGCTGCTGGCGATCAGCGAGAACGCCGGCCAGTTCCTGATCGACCTGGAAGCCCGGGAAAAGGCCCGCACCGGCCTGGCCAACCTCAAGGTCGGCTACAACCGGGTGCATGGCTACTTCATCGAGCTGCCGACCAAGCAGGCCGAGCAGGCCCCGGGCGACTACATCCGCCGCCAGACCCTGAAAGGCGCCGAGCGCTTCATCACCCCGGAGCTGAAGGCGTTCGAGGACAAGGCCCTGTCGGCCAAGAGCCGCGCCCTGGCCCGCGAAAAGATGCTCTACGACGCCCTGCTGGAAACCTTGATCAGCCACCTGGCACCGCTGCAGGACAGCGCCGCCGCCCTGGCCGAACTGGACGTGCTCAGCAACCTGGCCGAACGTGCACTGAACCTGGACCTGAACTGCCCGCGCTTCGTCGACGAGCCGTGCCTGCGCATCGAGCAGGGCCGCCACCCTGTGGTGGAACAGGTATTGACCACGCCATTCGTGGCCAACGACCTGGGCCTGGACAACAGCACGCGCATGCTGATCATCACCGGCCCGAACATGGGCGGTAAGTCCACCTACATGCGCCAGACCGCCCTGATCGTGCTGCTGGCGCATATCGGCAGCTTCGTGCCGGCTGCCAGCTGCGAGCTGTCGCTGGTCGACCGCATCTTCACCCGCATCGGCTCCAGCGACGACCTGGCCGGCGGCCGCTCGACCTTCATGGTCGAGATGAGCGAAACCGCCAACATCCTGCACAACGCCACCGACCGCAGCCTGGTGCTGATGGATGAAGTGGGCCGCGGCACCAGTACCTTCGACGGCCTGTCGCTGGCCTGGGCCGCCGCCGAGCGCCTGGCCCAGCTGCGTGCCTACACGCTGTTCGCCACGCACTACTTCGAGCTCACCGTGCTGCCGGAAAGCGAGCCGCTGGTGGCCAACGTGCACCTGAACGCCACCGAGCACAACGAACGCATCGTGTTCCTGCACCACGTGCTGCCTGGCCCTGCCAGCCAGAGCTACGGCCTGGCCGTGGCGCAGCTGGCCGGCGTGCCGACGGCCGTCATCCAGCGTGCCCGTGAACACCTGGCAAGGCTGGAGACCACCAGCCTGCCGCATGAACAGCCTCCGGCCCAAAAGGCCAAGGACGTGCCACAGGTCCCGCACCAGAGCGACCTGTTCGCCAGCCTGCCACACCCGGCCATCGAGAAGCTGGGCAAGCTGCAGTTGGACGACATGACCCCGCGTCAAGCTATCGAAATGCTATATCAACTAAAGAACCTGTTATAACGGCGCCCACTACAAGCTGGTAGAATCCGCCGCGGTTTGCTGGTGCTGCAGGTTATTAGCCTGGCCTGCAGCCACATGCCCGCAAACCGCGCGGCCCTGAGAGGAAGGGCCGCCGCCGTCGCCTGAGGAGAGAATTAGAAATGACCTTCGTCGTCACCGACAACTGCATCAAATGCAAATACACCGACTGCGTGGAAGTCTGCCCGGTGGACTGCTTCTACGAAGGCCCGAACTTCCTGGTCATCCACCCGGACGAGTGCATCGACTGCGCCCTGTGCGAGCCGGAATGCCCAGCGCAAGCCATCTTCTCGGAAGACGAAGTGCCTGCGGGCATGGAGAACTTCATCGAGCTGAACGCCGAACTGGCGGAAATCTGGCCGAACATCACCGAGCGTAAGGACGCCCTGCCGGACGCTGAAGAGTGGGATGGCAAGACTGGCAAGATTGCAGACCTGGAGCGCTGATAGCGTCCGGACACGAAAAAGGCCCCTTGGGGCCTTTTTTGTTTTCTGCGGGCAAAAAGAAGGGGCGGTTTGACCCGCCCACATTTTTTCCGTAGTCCCTGCTTGTCCCAAACATCATCCTGATGAAATCGCCTCTTGCGACGTCCCTGGCTTTCCTCCTGAAAGCCTGTGCATGTCCCTGTGCACAGTTCGAATACTAGCGACTTGAGCCGGGCGGGCAACCGCTAAACCTCACAGGGTGTTGCAGGTGACACATTTCCTCACAGCTGAATAAGCCAGGTTTTTCAATGAGTTGGGAAAACGCAGGATCTGGATACGACAATGATTTACTGAAGCGTACATAGAAGGCTTACAAAACAAGTAAGCAAAGGCTTACACGCGATGTTACTGGGGTAGCGCAGTACATAATGTCTTGGGGCTGCTTTGCAGCCCTTTCGCGACACAAGGCCGCTCCTACAGGCAACGCGATCTCCTGTAGGAGCGGCCTTGTGTCGCGATAGGGGCGCGCAGCGCCCCCAGCAATCTCAAACAGGCATACAAAAACGCCCCGAAATCATCGGGGCGTTTTGTGTTGCAGGCTTCCGCTACTGGAACAACGACTCACTGGACAGGCCGTTCTTCTCGAGGATCTCACGCAAACGCTTGAGCCCCTCAACCTGGATCTGCCGCACCCGCTCACGGGTCAGGCCAATCTCCAGGCCTACATCTTCCAGGGTGCTGCTTTCATGCCCGCGCAGGCCAAAGCGGCGCACCACCACTTCACGCTGCTTGTCGGTCAACTCGCCCAGCCATTGGTCGATGCTCTGCGACAGGTCGTCATCCTGCAGCAGTTCGCACGGGTCGGTCGGGCGGTCGTCGGTCAGGGTATCGAGCAGGGTCTTGTCCGAATCCGGGCCGAGCGACACATCCACCGAAGACACCCGCTCGTTCAGGCCCAGCATGCGCTTGACCTCGGCGACCGGTTTCTCCAGCAGCGTGGCGATTTCTTCTGGCGAGGGTTCGTGGTCCAGTTTCTGGGTCAGCTCGCGCGCAGCGCGCAGGTAGACGTTCAGTTCCTTGACCACGTGGATCGGCAAGCGAATGGTGCGGGTCTGGTTCATGATCGCCCGCTCGATGGTCTGGCGAATCCACCAGGTCGCATAGGTCGAGAACCGGAAACCACGCTCCGGGTCGAACTTCTCGACGGCACGGATCAGCCCCAGGTTGCCCTCCTCGATCAGGTCGAGCAGCGACAGGCCGCGGTTCACGTAACGACGGGCAATTTTTACAACCAGGCGCAGGTTGCTTTCGATCATGCGCTTGCGGCCGGCAGGGTCGCCCTTTTGCGACAGGCGCGCAAAATGCACTTCCTCTTCCGGCGAAAGCAGAGGCGAGAATCCGATCTCGTTGAGATACAACTGGGTGGCATCGAGCGCCCGGCTGTAATCGATATACTTGTGTTGCTTGAGCGAAGAGCCCGACTTGGCCCTCGTCCGAACCGAAGATACAGCAGGTTCGTCTGACACCACATCCGTTTCCAAAACGATACCCGTCTCCATCAGAAGCAGGTCATCGTCGATGTCAAACTCCGGCACTTCTTTACTGAGAGCCATTGTTATAGTCCTTTGCTGAGTTCGAACTCAGACTCGAGCGGCACCTATCTCCCTGGCAGCGCTGGAGCCTGTCCCCTCTACATCACAGGAACAGGCCGGGTACAACGGTCAACGACGTGGCAGGAACTGGAGCGGATCGACGGGTTTGCCCTGGCGGCGAATCTCGAAATGCAGCTTCACCCGATCTGTGCCCGTGGACCCCATTTCAGCAATCGACTGCCCTGCCTTGACCTGCTGCCCCTCCCGAACCAACAGCCTGCGGTTATGGCCGTAGGCACTGACGTAGGTATCGCTGTGCTTGATGATGATCAGTTCGCCGTAGCCCCTCAAGCCACTCCCGGCGTACACCACTGCACCATCAGACGCAGCAAAAACAGGCTGTCCCAAATCACCGGCGATATCAATGCCTTTATTCAAACTACCGTTTGAAGCGAATTTTCCAATCAGCACGCCATTGGCAGGCCAGGTCCAGCCGCCTACCGCGCGCTCCGCGGCAGGCACCGTGGCGACCACCGGGGCGCTGCTGGAGGCTGCCGGCGTGGCCGGTTTGCTGGTGCTGGCAGGGGGCGTGCTGGTGCTTCCTACAGGCCGCCGGATGACCGTGGTCTTGCTCGACGACGACGGGCTGGACACCACCGTGGTGCTGCCCGCAGAGCCGCTGCTGAAACGAATCGCTTGCCCCGGGCGAATGGTGTAAGGCGCCGCGATGCCGTTGCGCGCAGCCAGTTCCTTGTAGTCCCAGCCATAACGGAAGGCAATGGAGAACAGCGTATCGCCAGGTTTGACGATGTACTGCCCGGTGGTTACCGCCGGGCGCTTGGGCACGGTGTTATTGCGGTCGACCACCCGCGCGCTGTTGCTGCTGGTGCTCGAGCAACCCACCAGTAGCGTGCCCATGGCCAGTGCAATCACCAGAAGCGTGAAACCCGACCCGTCCTTGCGCTGCCGAATGACTGTGTGACCCACCCGCGCTCCCCTCATGGTGCCGAAAACGATATGAAGACAAGAAATGCAATATTATTGCAATTATAACCAAGCCCGCCCGCATTGGCAGGGTTGGTGAAAGACTGCTGCAAAGCCATGGCACACGCTGTGCGCTAGCGCTTCACCCCGCCAGATAGACAGGGCGTTGCTGCAAGAATTCGGTGCTGGCGCAAAAATATCGCGCGGCTCGAACCAGCAGTGTTCAGGCCAGCGGGCCGTTGAGCAGCGGTACGAAGCGCACTGCCCCCAGCACGCGGCGGGAGAATCCATGCTCCTCGCGCACGATCAGCATCAGCTGCTGGGTTTCGCCGGCTGGCCCCACCGGGATCACCATACGGCCACCGGGCGCCAGCTGGTCGAGCAATGCCTGCGGCACTTCCGGCGCCACGGCGGTGACGATGATGCCGTTGTACGGCGCCAGCGCCGGCCAGCCTTCGCAACCGTCGCCCCAGCGGAACACCACGTTGCGCAGGTTCAGTTCCACCAGGCGCTCCTTGGCCCGGTCCTGCAACACCTTGATGCGTTCCACCGAGAACACCCGCTCGACCAACTGGGCCAGGATTGCCGTCTGGTAGCCCGAGCCGGTGCCGATCTCCAGCACCTTGTCCAGCGGCCCGGCCTCGAGCAGCAGCTCGCTCATGTGGGCAACCATGAACGGTTGCGAGATGGTCTGGTTGTGGCCGATCGGCAGCGCGGTGTCTTCGTAGGCGCGATGCGCCAGCGCCTCGTCGACGAACAGGTGGCGCGGGGTACGACGGATCACGTCGAGCACCTTGGTGTTCGAAACGCCCTCCTCGCACAGGCGCTGGATCAGCCGCTCCCGGGTACGCTGGGAGGTCATGCCGATGCCACGCCGCAGCATATCGTCCTCGCGCATCAGAGCAGGCCCTCCAGCCAACCGTCGAGCTGCTCGAAAGCATCACTGAAGGTGCGGTCGAGCTGCAGCGGAGTGATCGATACATAGCCTTGCATCACCGCGTGGAAGTCGGTACCCGGGCCACCATCCTCGGCATCCCCGGCCACGGCGATCCAGTAGCCTTCCTTGCCGCGCGGGTTGACCACCTTGGTCGGCGCCGCCGCCCGCGCCCGGTGACCGAGGCGGGTGAGCTGGATGCCACGAATGTGCTCCAGCGGCAGGTTGGGGATGTTGACGTTGAGCACGGTGCGCGGCGGCAAGGCCAGGCGCGACTGCGCCTCGACCAGACGGCGGGCGATATGGGCCGCGGTCGGCAGGTTGTCCGGCTGGCGCGACAACAGCGAAAACGCCAGCGAGGTACCGCCGAGGAAACGGCCTTCCAACGCGGCCGCGACCGTGCCCGAATAGAGCACGTCGTCGCCCAGGTTGGCACCGAGGTTGATCCCCGACACGACCATGTCCGGCGCCTGTGGCAACAGCCCATTGAGCCCCAGGTGCACGCAGTCGGTGGGCGTGCCGTTGAGGCTGATGAAGCCATTGGCCAGGGTCTGCGGATGCAGTGGCCGGTCCAGCGTCAGCGAACTGCTGGCGCCGCTCTTGTCTTGATCCGGGGCAATAACCACGCACTCGGCGTAATCCGCCAGCGCAGCGTGCAGCGCGGCGATGCCGGGTGCGGTAACACCGTCGTCGTTCGAAATCAGAATACGCATGAGCTGTCCGTCTGCCCCGCCGACACCAGATCCACGACTTCGCGCACCACCACGGTGGCGAAGCATCCGGCCGGAAGGACGAATTCCAGTTGCAGGATATCAGGCTCCGGATAATGCCACGTAAGACCGCCAATAGGGAGCCGCAGAATGCGTCGTTCGTGATCCATGCCCGCCAAGGCCAGCCACTGGCAAAGTGCTGGCTGACGCGCGCCGACGGTGTTTTCCAGCTGTGCGGTGACACCGGCGGCCGGCGAATCGCCCGCGCCCCACATCGGGCCGGTCGGGTGCAGGTCGAGAATCGCCAGGCGCGGGTCGGCACATTCCGCCTCACCCGCCGGGAAGAAGCTGCGGCTGTCGGTGAACGCCAGCAGGTCGCCCACCTGGGCCTGCGCCCAGCTGCCGTCGGCAACACGGGCTGCCAGCACCTGGTTGAACAGGTAGCTGCGCCCGGCCGAGAGCAACCGCGAACGCACGTTGCGCTGTTCGGGCAGGGCCTTGCGTGCGGCCCAATCGAGAGCGTCGTGAACGTTGCCGCCACCGTGGCCGAAGCGCTGGGTGCCGAAATAATTCGGCACACCGTGCTGCTTGAGCTGTTCCAGGCGTGCATCCACCGCCTGGTGATCGGCAGCCAGGGCAGTCAGGCGCAGCGTGAAGCCGTTGGCCGAATGCGCACCGCGCTGCAGCTTGCGCTGGTGGCGCACCTGCTTGAGCACACGCAGGCTGGCATCCTCGGCACGCGACAGGTCCGGGTCGGCCTTGCCTGGCAGGTGCAGGCTGAACCACTGGCGAGTCAGGGCCTGGCGGTCCTTGAGGCCGGCGTAGCTGATCGTGCGCACCGGCACCCCAGCAGCACGGGCCAGGCGGCGGGCCGCCTCCTCGGTGTTCAGGTCACGCTTCTCGACCCACAGCCACAGGTGCTCGCCGTGGCCCGACAGGGGGATGTCCAGTACTTCGTCGACCTGGAAATCCTCGGCCACCGCCTTGAGGACGGCGGTACCCAGTGGTTGGCCCGATGCGCGCGGGCCCAGCAGTTCCAGTTCGGTCATGCTGGCAGCAGCAGGGCTACCGAATGCACGGCGATGCCCTCCTCGCGGCCGGTGAAGCCGAGCTTCTCGGTGGTGGTAGCCTTGACGTTGACCTGGTCGAGTTCGACCTGCAGGTCTTCGGCGATCAGCTTGCGCATGGTCTCGATGTGCGGGGCCATCTTCGGCGCCTGGGCGACGATGGTGGCGTCGATGTTGCCGACCTTCCAGCCCTTGGCCTGGACGATGCCGACCACATGGCGCAGCAGCACCCGACTGTCGGCGCCCTTGAACTGCGGATCGGTGTCGGGGAAGTGTTTGCCGATGTCACCCAGCGCCGCCGCGCCAAGCAAGGCATCGCTCAGGGCGTGCAGCAGCACGTCGCCATCGGAGTGGGCCAGGAGGCCGTATTTGTGGGGGATACGCACCCCGCCCAGGGTAATGAAATCACCGTCGCAGAAACGGTGCACATCGTAGCCGTGGCCAATACGCATAGAAAAACGCCCTGAATGAGTCAGGGCGTGATTCTACCTGCTTTAGCCGGCATTGGGGCCGTCGTTGTAGGAGCAGCCTCGTGCTGCGAATGGACCGCAAAGCGGCCCCGGCAATATCGGCGATAGCGTTAGACCCAGGGTCTGCTTCGCAGCCCATTCGCAGCACAAGGCTGCTCCTACAGGCGATCGCGCAGCTACGCCTTACACCCGCCCCAATGCCACCGCATGATGACGCAGGTGCTCCTCGATGAAGCTGGCGATGAAGTAGTAGCTGTGGTCATAGCCAGGTTGCAGGCGCAAGGTCAGTTCATGCCCACCTTTGCGTGCCGCCTGCTCCAGGGCTTCAGGCTTGAGCTGCTTCTCGAGGAAGTCGTCGCGGTCGCCCTGGTCCACCAGCAACGGCGGGCATTCGCCGGCCGGGGTCTCGGCCAGCAGCACGCTGGCATCCCACTCGCGCCAGCGCGCACGGTCTTCACCCAGGTAGCGGCTGAAGGCTTTCTCGCCCCACGGGCAATCCATCGGGTTGCTGATCGGCGAGAACGCCGACACCGAGCGGTAGCGCCCCGGGTTGCGCAAGGCGCACACCAGCGCGCCATGCCCACCCATGGAGTGGCCACTGATGCTGCGCTCGCCCGAAGCCGGGAAGTACGCCTCGATCAACGCGGGCAACTCCTCCACCACATAGTCGTGCATGCGGTAGTGCTGGGCCCAGGGCTGCTGAGTGGCATTGAGGTAGAAGCCGGCACCCAGGCCGAAGTCCCAGGCACCGTCCGGGTCGCCCGGCACCTGCTCGCCACGCGGGCTGGTGTCGGGGGCGACAATGATCAACCCAAGCTCCGCGGCCAGGCGCTGGGCGCCGGCCTTCTGCATGAAGTTCTCGTCGGTGCAGGTGAGGCCGCTGAGCCAGTACAGCACCGGCAGCTTCTCGCCCTGTTCGGCCTGCGGCGGCAGGTAGACGGCGAACACCATGTCGCAGCCCAGCACCTTGGAGTGATGCCGGTAACGCTTGTGCCAGCCGCCGAAGCTCTTCTGGCAGGAGATGTTATCCAGGCTCATGGCAAACCTCAGAAGTGGATCACGCTGCGAATGCTCTTGCCTTCGTGCATCAGGTCGAAGGCCTTGTTGATGTCTTCCAGGCCCATGGTGTGGGTGATGAAGGTATCCAGCGGGATCTCGCCCTTCTCGGACATTTCCACGTAGCTTGGCAGCTCGCTGCGGCCACGTACGCCACCGAACGCCGAACCACGCCATACGCGGCCGGTGACCAGCTGGAACGGACGAGTGGCGATTTCCTGGCCGGCACCGGCCACGCCGATGATCACCGATTCGCCCCAGCCCTTGTGGCAGCATTCCAGCGCAGCACGCATCAGCTGCACGTTGCCGATGCACTCGAAGGAGAAGTCCACGCCGCCGTCGGTGAGGTCGACGATCACTTCCTGGATCGGGCGGTCGTAGTCTTTCGGGTTGATGCAGTCGGTGGCACCCAGCTGGCGGGCGATTTCGAACTTGGCCGGGTTGATGTCGATGGCAATGATGCGCGACGCCTTGGCCTTGACCGCACCGATCACTGCCGACAGGCCGATGCCGCCCAGGCCGAAGATGGCCACGGTGTCACCCGGCTTGACCTTGGCGGTGTTGAGCACCGCGCCGATACCGGTGGTGACACCACAACCCAGCAGGCAGACCTTTTCCAGCGGCGCTTCTTTCTGGATCTTGGCCACGGAGATTTCCGGCAGCACGGTGTACTCGGAGAAGGTCGAGGTACCCATGTAGTGGAACAGTTGCTGGCCTTTGTAGGAGAAGCGCGTGGTGCCGTCCGGCATCAGGCCCTTGCCCTGGGTGGCGCGGATGGCCTGGCACAGGTTGGTCTTGCCCGAGAGGCAGAACTTGCACTTGCCGCATTCCGGGGTGTACAGCGGGATGACGTGGTCACCGACGGCGACCGAGGTGACGCCCTCGCCTACCGCCTCGACGATCGCGCCACCTTCGTGGCCGAGGATCGACGGGAAGATGCCCTCCGGGTCGGCGCCCGACAGGGTGTAGGCGTCGGTGTGGCAGACACCGCTGGCGACCACGCGCAGCAGCACTTCACCGGCCTTGGGCATGGCCACGTCGACTTCGACGATTTCCAGGGGTTTCTTGGCTTCGAAGGCTACGGCAGCACGGGACTTGATCATCAAAGGTCTCCAGACAGAGGGTCGATTCAGTCTGGCAGTGTAATTCACCGTCTTTTGATGAATAATCCGGCCAAAGACAAAACATTATTGCCATACAGGGATAATCAATGAGCAGCCGCTGGGAAGGCATCGACGAGTTCGTCGCCGTGGCCGAGTCGGGCCAGTTCACCGCGGCCGCCGAGCGCCTGGGGGTTTCCTCATCGCACATCAGCCGGCAGATCGCCCGGCTGGAGGAACGGCTGCAGACGCGCCTGCTGTACCGCAGTACCCGGCGGGTGACCCTGAGCGAGGCCGGGCAGACATTCCTGCAGCACTGCCAGCGCCTGCAGGATGGCCGCGAGGAAGCCCTGCGCGCCATGGGCGACCTGGCCAGCGAGCCCAAGGGGTTGCTGCGCATGACCTGCGCGGTGGCTTATGGCGAGCGCTTCATCGTGCCGCTGGTGACGCGGTTCATGGCGCTGTATCCGCAGCTGCGGGTGGATGTGGAACTGAGCAACCACACCCTCGACCTGGTGCATGAAGGCATGGACCTGGCCATCCGCCTGGGCCGGCTGGCCGACTCACGACTGGTGGCAACCCGCCTGGCGCCCCGGCGCATGTACCTGTGCGCTTCGCCGGCCTACCTGGAACGTTATGGTCGGCCACACAGCCTGTCGGAACTGGCGCGGCACAATTGCCTGGTGGGCAGCTCGGATTTGTGGGCGCTGCAGCAGGACGGCCGCGAGATCAGCCAGCGAGTGCAGGGCAACTGGCGTTGCAACAGCGGGCAGGCGGTGCTGGACGCGGCGCTGCAGGGGATGGGGTTGTGCCAGTTGCCGGATTACTACGTGCTGGAGCACTTGAACAGTGGTGCGCTGGTGTCGTTGCTGGAGGCGCACCAGCCACCGAATACCGCAGTGTGGGCGCTGTATCCGCAGCAACGGCACCTGTCGCCGAAGGTACGGCGGCTGGTGGATTACCTGAAGGAAGGGTTGGCGGGGCTGCCGGAGTATCGTTTGAACTGAAACCTTGTGCTGACCGGTCTGGCCTCTTCGCGGGTAAACCCGCTCCCACAGGTACAGCGCAAACTTTAAGGGATGTGCGATACCTGTGGGAGCGGGTTTACCCGCGAAAAGGCCGGCACAGGAGCAAGAAATTCAGCGCCGCCCTCCCACAGGTACAGCGCAGACCTGAAGGGATGTGCGATACCTGTGGGAGCGGGTTTACCCGCGAAGAGGCCGGCACAGGAGCAAGAAATTCAGCGGCGCCCTGCCCAACGCTGGCGCAACCACTCCAGGTCTTCTGGCCGGGTTACCTTGATGTTGTCGCTGCGCCCTTCGACCAGCCGCGGCGCCTGGCCGGACCACTCGATGGCGGAGGACTCGTCGGTTACCAGCACATCCGACACCAGGCACTCGGCCAGCGCCCGATGCAACGCCCCCAGGCGGAACATCTGCGGCGTATAGGCCTGCCAGATGGTGCTGCGGTCGACGGTAGCACCCACCCGGCCATCGGCATCGGCCCGCTTGAGGGTATCGCGCGCCGGCACCGCCAGCAGGCCACCCACCGGGTCGCCCGCCAGCTCCGCCAACAGCTTGTCCAGATCGCTGCGCGCCAGGTTCGGTCGCGCGGCATCATGCACCAGCACCCAGTCGCTGTCCGCCGCCCCTTGGGCATGCAGCATCAGCAAGGCATTGAGCACCGAGTCGGCACGCTCGCGGCCACCCGTGGCGCGCTGGATGCGCGGGTCGCTGGCGCAGCGCAGGCGAGGCCAGTACGGGTCATCTTCGGCAATGCTGACCACCACGCCCTTGAGCATCGGGTGGCCAAGAAAACAGTCGAGGCTGTGCTCGAGAATGGTCTGCCCGGCCAGCTCCAGGTACTGCTTGGGGCGGTCGGCAGCCATGCGGGCACCTACGCCCGCAGCAGGAATCACGGCCCAGAAGGCCGGTAAGGTTTCGATCATTTCTGTGGCAACTGGAAGAGGGTTTCGCCCTCTTTGACCATCCCCAATTCGTGGCGAGCCCGCTCTTCAACGGTCTCCATGCCTTTTTTCAGCTCCAGCACTTCGGCATCGAGCACGCGGTTGCGCTCGAGCAAGCGCTCGTTTTCGGCATGCTGCTCGGCAATCTGCTGCTTCAGCTCGGTCACTTGCGCCAGGCTGCCATTACCCACCCACAGGCGGTACTGCAGGCCACCCAGCAGCAGGAGCAGGACGAGGAACAACCAATAGGGACTGCGCATCACGTTATCCAGGTTAAAAAGGCTGCCGGGTACTTTTTACTTCGGGGCCTCGAATAGCACGAAGCCTGGCCGAGGCCAGGCTTCGTCGACAGAAACCCGTTGGAATGTAGAAAAGAACAGTACGAACGTTCCTACAACTCCGGCTGCTGTCTTTTTACCATCTCTTGCTTAGCCGCGAAACTCGGCACGACCGCGGTAAACCGCTTTGGCACCCAGTTGCTCTTCGATGCGCAGCAGCTGGTTGTACTTGGAAACGCGGTCGGAACGGCACAGCGAGCCAGTCTTGATCTGGCCAGCAGCGGTACCCACGGCCAGGTCGGCAATGGTCGAGTCTTCGGTTTCACCGGAACGGTGCGAAATCACCGCGGTGTAGCCAGCAGCCTTGGCCATCTGGATGGCTTCCAGGGTTTCGGTCAGCGAGCCGATCTGGTTGAACTTGATCAGGATCGAGTTACCGATGCCCTTCTCGATGCCTTCCTTGAGGATCTTGGTGTTGGTCACGAACAGGTCGTCGCCAACCAGCTGCACCTTGGTGCCGATCTTGTCGGTGAGGATCTTCCAGCCAGCCCAGTCGGACTCGTCCAGGCCGTCTTCGATCGAGATGATCGGGAAGCGCTCGGTCAGGCCTTTCAGGTACTCGGCAAAGCCTTCGGCGTCGAACGACTTGCCTTCGCCGGACAGGTTGTACTTGCCGTCTTCGTAGAACTCGGAAGCCGCGCAGTCCAGGGCCAGGGTCACGTCGGTGCCCAGCTTGTAGCCGGCTTTCTCGACGGCTTCGGCGATGGCGCCCAGGGCGTCTTCGTTGGAAGCCAGGTTAGGGGCGAAACCACCCTCGTCACCAACAGCGGTGTTCAGGCCACGGGCCTTCAGCACGGCTTTGAGGTGGTGGAAGATTTCGGTACCCATGCGCAGGCCGTCGGAGAAGGTCTTGGCGCCAACTGGCTGAACCATGAACTCCTGGATGTCGACGTTGTTGTCGGCGTGCTCGCCACCGTTGATGATGTTCATCATCGGTACCGGCATCGAGTACTGGCCCGGGGTGCCGTTCAGGTTGGCGATGTGCGCGTACAGCGGCAGGTCCTGGTCCTGGGCAGCGGCCTTGGCGGCAGCCAGGGAAACGGCCAGGATGGCGTTAGCGCCCAGCTTGGCCTTGTTCTCGGTACCGTCCAGTTCGATCATGGCGCGGTCCAGGCCCTTCTGGTCGGCAGGGTCCTTGCCCAGCAGCAGGTCACGGATCGGGCCGTTGATGTTGGCGACGGCCTTCAGCACGCCCTTGCCCAGGTAACGGCTCTTGTCGCCATCACGCAGCTCCAGCGCTTCGCGCGAGCCAGTGGAAGCACCGGACGGCGCGCAGGCGCTGCCGATGATGCCGTTGTCGAGCAGTACATCGGCTTCCACGGTGGGGTTGCCACGCGAATCGAGAACTTCACGACCTTTGATGTCGACGATTTTTGCCATTGTTGTAAGCACTCCAGAATTGACGAAAACAACTTAGCTTAGGAAATTCTTGCCGTTCACCGGGCGGACTTGCAGTGGGCAGGCCGGGTGAAGGGAACCCCTGACCGACTGGTCAGGGGTGGATCGGACGGTACTTTACCCGAGAATCGAGCTTTACGCGGTTTCTACCGTCGGAAAACTTTTCACCAGGTCGTCCAGTTGCTTGAGCTGGGCCAGGAACGGCTCCAGTTTGTCCAGGCGCAGGGCGCATGGGCCATCGCACTTGGCGTTGTCCGGATCGGGGTGGGCTTCGAGGAAGAGCCCGGCCAGGCCCTGGCTCATGCCGGCCTTGGCCAGGTCGGTGACCTGGGCGCGGCGACCACCGGCGGAATCGGCGCGACCACCCGGCATCTGCAGGGCGTGGGTCACATCGAAGAACACCGGGTACTCGAACTGCTTCATGATGCCGAAGCCGAGCATGTCCACCACCAGGTTGTTGTAGCCGAAGCTCGAACCACGCTCGCAGAGGATCAACTGGTCGTTACCGGCCTCCTCGCACTTGGTCAGGATGTGCTTCATTTCCTGGGGTGCGAGGAACTGGGCCTTCTTGATGTTGATCACCGCGCCGGTCTTGGCCATGGCCACCACCAGGTCGGTCTGCCGCGACAGGAAGGCCGGCAGCTGGATGATGTCGCACACCTTGGCTACAGGCTCGGCCTGGTAAGGCTCGTGCACGTCGGTGATGACCGGCACGTTGAAGGCGCGCTTGATCTCTTCGAAGATCTTCAGCCCCTCTTCCATGCCCGGGCCACGGTACGAGGTTACCGACGAACGGTTGGCCTTGTCGAAGCTGGCCTTGAACACGTACGGGATACCGAGCTTCTCGGTCACCCGCACGTACTCCTCGCAGACCTTCATTGCCAGGTCACGGGACTCCAGGACGTTCATGCCGCCGAACAGGACGAACGGCTTGTCGTTGGCGATCTCGATGTTACCGACGCGAATGATCTTCTGGGTCATTGATCAGGCCTTGTTCTTCTGAGCCAGGGCTGCCTTGACGAAGCCGCTGAACAGCGGGTGGCCGTCACGCGGGGTCGAGGTGAATTCCGGGTGGAACTGGCAGGCGACGAACCATGGGTGGTCCTTGGACTCGACCACTTCCACCAGCGCACCATCTTCGGAACGGCCGGAAACCACCAGGCCGGCGTCGACCAGTTGTGGCAGCAGGTTGTTGTTCACTTCGTAGCGGTGACGGTGACGCTCGGTGATCACGTCCTTGCCGTAGCAGTCGTGCACCTTGGAGCCGGCGGCCAGCTGGCAGTCCTGTGCACCCAGGCGCATGGTGCCACCCAGGTCGGAGGCTTCGCTGCGGGTTTCGACGGCACCGGTGGCATCGGCCCACTCGGTGATCAGGCCGACGACCGGGTGGCCGCTGTTGCGGTCGAACTCGGTGGAGTTGGCGTCTTTCCAGCCCATCACGTTACGGGCGAATTCGATCACGGCAACCTGCATGCCCAGGCAGATACCCAGGTACGGCACCTTGTTTTCACGGGCGTATTGCACCGCGGTGATCTTGCCTTCCACGCCGCGCAGGCCGAAACCGCCCGGTACCAGAATGGCATCGGCGCCTTCGAGCAGGCTGGTGCCCTGGTTCTCGATGTCTTCCGAGTCGATGTAGCGCAGGTTGACCTTGGTGCGGTTGGTGATGCCGGCGTGGCTCATCGCTTCGATCAGCGACTTGTACGCATCCAGCAGCTCCATGTACTTGCCGACCATGGCGATGGTCACTTCGTGCTCGGGGTTGAGCTTGGCATCGACCACCTTGTCCCACTCGGACAGGTCGGCGCCATTGCACTGCAGGCCGAAACGCTCGACGACGAAGTCGTCCAGGCCCTGTGCGTGCAGCACGCCCGGGATCTTGTAGATGGTGTCGACGTCTTCCAGCGAAATCACCGCACGCTCTTCAACGTTGGTGAACAGCGCGATCTTGCGACGCGACGAAGCATCGACCGGGTGGTCGGAGCGGCAGATCAGCACGTCAGGCTGCAGGCCGATGGAGCGCAGCTCCTTGACCGAGTGCTGGGTCGGCTTGGTCTTGGTCTCGCCAGCGGTGGCGATGTACGGGACCAGGGTCAGGTGCATCAGCATGGCGCGCTTGGAGCCCACTTCGACGCGCAGCTGGCGGATGGCCTCGAGGAACGGCTGCGACTCGATGTCACCCACGGTACCGCCGATTTCCACCAGGGCCACGTCGGCATCGCCGGCGCCCTTGATGATGCGACGCTTGATTTCGTCGGTGATGTGCGGGATGACCTGGATGGTCGCGCCCAGGTAGTCACCACGACGCTCCTTGCGCAGTACGTGCTCGTAGATGCGGCCGGTGGTGAAGTTGTTGTTCTGGGTCATGGTGGTGCGGATGAACCGCTCGTAGTGGCCCAGGTCGAGGTCGGTCTCGGCGCCATCGTGGGTGACGAATACTTCACCGTGCTGGAACGGGCTCATGGTGCCCGGATCGACGTTGATGTACGGATCCAGCTTGAGCATGGTGACCTTCAGGCCCCGCGCTTCCAGGATGGCCGCCAGGGAAGCCGAGGCAATGCCTTTCCCCAATGAAGAAACAACACCGCCCGTGACGAATATGTAGCGCGTCATGAAAAACCCTAGAAGTCTGCGTTAAGGCGGCCAGCGCCGCCGGAGAAAGCGAAGGAAGGCCGAAGCCCCCGATCACCTGCGTCAATCACAGTGCATCTCGAAAAACTGCCGCGTCTGTACAGACCAGGGGTATCCCCGGCATGGAGCTCGCTCGTCATTTCCAGAATCAGCCCAGCAAAAAACTGCTTGGTAATCGGCAACTCCTGTGTTTTCGCGGAACCCACAGAAGCTGTATCAAGAAGGGAGGGTAGTCTACCCGAATGTACCCTTCAGCTCAAACCTTGCGCGTTCGTCGGCAACTGCCAGGACAGCTGGCAATCAGCCTGCACCAGCCCGGGCAGGTTGGCTACCGCCAGCAGGCGCTCGCCCTGGTACAGCAGTGGCAAGCGCGGGCGCAGGAAAAGCGGCACCTGCAGCTCGTTGAGCAGGCGCTTGAGGTCGCGTCGGCCGCGGCCGGGGAGGTCAAGCACTTCACCGCCCTGACGGTAGGCAATGCGCAAGCCGTGCAGCGGCGCTGCGCCAACAAGACGCACACTGCCGTTACCCGGCAACGGCAAGGGCTTGGCGGGATCGGCCCAGGCCAGTTCGCCGACGGGCAGCTGCAGCCAGTCACCGCTCAACCACCAGATGCGCCCATGACTGCGCAGCAGTTGCCCATCGGCAAGCTGCCAGGCGGGCTGGGCATCGGCGGCGGCATCGCGCAGGTCGGCCCAGCCGGCCCAGTGCCGGGTGTCGGGCAGGCGGGTACGGCGGCTCAGCCAGTATTGCAGGGCATTGCGCTGACGGGCCGGCGACAGCGCCACCAGAGTAGCCAGGTCGAGGGAGTCCAGCCCCGGCCAAGCCACCGGCGCGCCCTCCCCGGCGAGCGCCAGGTCGTCCTGGGCCAGTTCGTCCAGCAGCCCTTGGGCTTCGCCCAGGTGCTCGGCGGCGCGGGCCAGGTTCTGGCTGGCCTGCGGCCAACGTTGCTGAAGCAGCGGAAACACTTCGCTGCGCAGGTAGTTGCGGGCAAATTGTGTGTCAGCGTTTGACGGATCTTCGATCCAGGCCAGCCCATTGGCCTGAGCATGGTCCTGCAGTTGCTGGCGGGAACAGCCCAGCAATGGCCTGACCAGGCTGCCCTGCCCTAGCGCCCGCTGCCCCGGCATTGCAGCCAGGCCACGCAGGCCTGCGCCGCGCAGCAGGCGGAACAGCAGGGTTTCGGCCTGGTCGTCGCGGTGCTGGCCGGTGAACAGGATGTCACCCGGGCCGAGGGCTTGCCTGAAGGCAGCATAGCGGGCGTCGCGGGCGGCTTGCTCGAGGCTGGCGCCGGGGGTGACCTGGACGTGGATGACCTGGAGTTCGATGCCGAGATTGTCGCAGACGGTTTGGCAGTGAGCGGGCCAGGCATCGGCGGCGGGTTGCAGGCCGTGGTGGACGTGGATGGCGCGCAGTGGAGGGGATGCGTGATTGCGGGCGTAGTCGGCCAGCAGGTGCAGGAGGACGGTGGAATCGAGGCCGCCGGAGAAGGCGATGTACCAGGTGGGGGCGTTGAGCCAGGGGGTGAGGTTGATCATTGGGGCCTCACATGGCTTGAGATTGCCGGGGGCGCTGCGCACCCCTTTCGCGACACAAGGCCGCTCCTACAGGATTACGCAATCCCCTGTAGGAGCGGCCTTGTGTCGCGAAAGGGCCGCATAGCGGCCCCAGGGTGTCTCAGAGACCGTAGCTCATCAGGCGATCGTAACGGCGGGCCAGCAGCGCGTCATGGTCGAGCTTGCCGAGCATGTCCAGCTGCTGTACCAGGTCGGCACGGATGCTTTCCGACATCTTCGCCGGGTCACGGTGAGCGCCGCCCAGCGGCTCCTGGATGACCTTGTCGACGATGTTCAGGCTCTTCAGGCGCTCGGCAGTGATGCCCATGGCCTCAGCTGCGTCGGCTGCCTTGTCGGCAGTCTTCCACAGGATCGAGGCACAGCCTTCCGGCGAGATCACCGAGTAGGTGGAGTACTGCAGCATGTTCAACTGGTCGCACACGCCGATGGCCAGCGCACCGCCGGAACCACCCTCACCGATCACGGTGGCGATGATCGGGGTTTTCAGGCGCGCCATCACGCGCAGGTTCCAGGCGATGGCCTCGCTCTGGTTGCGCTCTTCGGCGTCGATGCCCGGGTAGGCGCCCGGGGTGTCGATGAAGGTCAGGATCGGCATCTTGAAGCGCTCGGCCATTTCCATCAGGCGGCAGGCCTTGCGGTAGCCTTCAGGGCGCGGCATGCCGAAGTTGCGGCGAACCTTCTCGCGCACTTCACGGCCCTTCTGGTGGCCGATGACCATGACCGGCTTGCCGTCCAGGCGCGCGGTTCCACCGACGATGGCAGCGTCGTCGGCGAAGTGGCGGTCGCCGTGCAGCTCTTCGAACTCGGTGAAGATGTGCTCCAGGTAGTCCAGGGTGTAAGGACGACGCGGATGACGGGCCAGGCGGGCGATCTGCCAGCTGGTCAGGTTGCCGAAGATGCTTTCGGTCAGGGTGTTGCTCTTGTCTTGCAGACGGGCAATTTCATCGCTGATGTTCAGCGAGTTGTCGTTGCCTACCAGGCGCAGGCCTTCGATCTTGGCTTGCAGGTCGGCAATCGGCTGTTCGAAATCGAGAAAATTCGGGTTCATAGTCATCCGTCTTGGGTCTACGGCCAGGCGGCCGGCCGGTTGATCCGTTTGGCGCCCTACCTTAAGGGATCAGGCGCATTCAGGTCGAGATTAAATTTTTGTCGGTTCAACGATATTGCAGGAAGACGTTCTCACGCCCGAACTGGTCACGCAGCGCCTGAATCAGCCCATCGGCCGGGTCGATCGCCCACTGCTCGCCGAACTGCAGCATGGCCTTGGCGTCGCTGCCGGTGTACTCGAGGGTGATCGGGCAAGCGCCGCGATGGCGGGTAATCAGCTCGCCCAGCCACTTCAGCCGGTCGCCCTTGAGCGCTTCGTGTGCCACCTTCAGGCGCAGGCTCTCGGCCAGCTTGGTGCGCGCATCCTCCATGGTCATCACCTGCTTCACCCGCAGGCGCAGGCCACCAGAGAAATCGTCGTTGCTGACCTCGCCTTCGACCACCACCATGGCATCGGTCTGCAGCAAGGACTGTGCCGCCATGAAGGCGTCGGCAAACAGCGACGCCTCGATGCGCCCGGAGCGGTCGTCCAGGGTGACGAAGCCCATCTTGTCGCCCTTCTTGTTCTTCATCACCCGCAGGGCAATGATCATGCCGGCGATGGTCTGGGTTTCGCGTGACGGCTTGAGGTCGATGATGCGCTGGCGGGCGAAGCGGCGGATCTCGGTCTCGTACTCGTCGATCGGGTGGCCGGTGAGGTACAGGCCGAGGGTGTCCTTCTCGCCCTTCAGGCGTTCCTTGAGGGTCAGTTCGCGCACCTTGCGGTGGTTGGCGTAGACGTCGGCATCCGCCGCTTCGAACATGCCGCCGAACAGGTCGACGTGGCCACTGTCGGCGGTGTGGGCGGCCTGCTCGGCAGCCTTGATGGCCTCGCCCAGCGCCGAGAGCAAGGTTGCACGGTTGATGTCGATGTTGACGTGGTAGGCCTTGATCTCGTCATGGAAATGCGGGCCCAGGCGGTCCAGCGCGCCACTGCGGATCAGCGCGTCGAGGGTACGCTTGTTGACCCGCTTGAGGTCGATGCGCTCACAGAAATCGAACAGGTCCTTGAACGGGCCACCCTGGGCGCGGGCCTCGACGATCGCCTCCACCGGGCCTTCGCCGACGCCCTTGATGGCGCCCAGGCCGTAGACGATGCGCCCGTCATTGTTGACGGTGAACTTGAAGTCGGAGAAGTTCACGTCCGGCGCGTCGAGGCGCAGCTTCATGCTGCGCACTTCCTCGACCAGCACCACCACCTTGTCGGTGTTGTGCATATCCGCCGACAACACCGCAGCCATGAATGGCGCCGGGTAGTGGGTTTTCAGCCAGGCGGTCTGGTACGACACCAGGCCATAGGCGGCGGAGTGGGATTTGTTGAAGCCGTAGCCGGCGAACTTCTCTACCAGGTCGAAAATGTTACCCGCAAGATCCGCATCGATATTGTTGGCCACGCAGCCTTCGATGAAACCACCGCGCTGCTTGGCCATTTCCTCGGGCTTTTTCTTACCCATCGCACGGCGCAGCATGTCGGCGCCGCCGAGGGTATAGCCAGCCATGACCTGGGCGATCTGCATCACCTGCTCCTGGTACAGGATGATGCCGTAGGTCGGTGCCAGTACCGGTTTCAGGCCCTCGTACTGGTAGTCGGAGTGCGGGTAAGCCAGCTCGGCGCGACCGTGCTTGCGGTTGATGAAGTCGTCCACCATGCCCGATTGCAGCGGGCCCGGGCGGAACAGTGCCACCAGTGCGATCAGGTCTTCCAGACAGTCGGGCTTGAGCTTCTTGATCAGCTCCTTCATGCCACGCGATTCAAGCTGGAACACCGCCGTGGTTTCGGCCTTCTGCAACAGCTCGTAGGTCTTGCGGTCGTCCAGCGGGATGAAGTCGATGTTGACGTCGGGCAGGTTCTTCTTGGCCTGCTCGCGGTTGATGATCTCCATCGCCCACTTGATGATGGTCAGGGTCCGCAGGCCGAGGAAGTCGAACTTCACCAGGCCGGCAGCCTCGACGTCATCCTTGTCGAACTGGGTTACCAGGCCGCCGCCCTCTTCGTCACAGGCGATCGGCGAGAAGTCGGTGAGCTTGGTCGGGGCGATGACCACACCACCGGCGTGCTTGCCGGTACCGCGCGTCACGCCCTCGAGCTTCAGGGCCATGTCCCAGATCTCGCGGGCGTCTTCGTCGCCCTTGAGGAAGTCACGCAGGATCTCTTCCTGCTCGTAGGCCTTCTCCAGGGTCATGCCCACTTCGAAGGGGATCATCTTCGACAGACGGTCGGCCAGGCCGTAGGACTTGCCCTGTACCCGCGCCACGTCTCGCACCACCGCCTTCGCCGCCATGGTACCGAAGGTGATGATCTGGCTGACCGCGTTGCGGCCATAGGCTTCGGCCACGTAGTCGATCACCCGGTCACGGCCATCCATGCAGAAGTCGACGTCGAAGTCGGGCATGGAAATACGTTCAGGGTTGAGGAAGCGCTCGAACAGCAGGTCGTAGGCCAGCGGGTCGAGGTCGGTGATCTTCAGCACGTACGCCACCAGCGAGCCGGCACCCGATCCTCGGCCCGGGCCAACCGGTACGTCGTTGTTCTTGGCCCACTTGATGAAGTCCATGACGATCAGGAAGTAACCGGGGAAGCCCATCTGGATGATGATGTCCAGTTCGAACTTCAGGCGGTCCAGGTAGACCTGGCGCTTCTCTTCGTAATTGGGTGTGGTCTCTTTCGGCCACAGCACCGCCAGGCGCTCTTCCAGGCCTTCGTGGGACACATGCCGCAGGTAGTCATCGATGCCCATGCCGTTGGGCGTGGGGAAGTCGGGCAGGAAGTACTTGCCCAGCTGCACCTGGATGTTGCAGCGCTTGGCGATCTCGACAGTGTTGGCGATGGCATCGGGCAGGTCGCTGAACAGCTCGGCCATTTCCTCGGCCGACTTCAGATACTGCTGGTCGCTGTACATCCTTGGCCGACGCGGGTCGTCGAGGGTCCACCCCTCACCGATGCATACGCGGGTTTCGTGGGCATCGAAGTCCGATTGCTTGATGAAACGCACGTCGTTGGTTGCGACCAGCGGAGCGCCGAACTTGTCGGCCAACGCCACGGCGGCGTGCACGTACTCCTCGTCGCGGGCGCGGTTGGTGCGCTGCACTTCGACATAGAAGCGCTCGGGGAACATGCCCATCCAGTCTTGCAGCAGGGCCTCGGCTTCATCGTCCTTGCCGGCCAGCAAGGCCATGCCGATATCGCCTTCCTTGCCTGCGGAAAGGGCGATCAGGCCCTCGCTGGCGGGGGCGATCCATTCACGCTGGAGGATGACCAGGCCGTTGCGCTGGCCGTCGGTCCAGCCGCGCGAGATCAGCTCGGTGAGGTTGCGGTAGCCCTTGGGGTTCATGGCCAGGAAGCAGATACGCGACAGCGGTGCTTCCGGGTCGGCAGCGGCCAGCCACAGGTCGGCGCCGCAGATCGGCTTGATGCCGGCGCCCATGGCGGTCTTGTAGAACTTGACCAGCGAGCACATGTTGCTCTGGTCGGTGATCGCCACTGCCGGCATGTTCATCCCGGCCAGCGCCTTGGCCAGCGGCTTGATCCGCACCAGGCCGTCGACCAGCGAGAATTCGGAGTGGACGCGCAGGTGAACGAAGGGAACCGACATGGAAGATCCTGTAGCAGTGCTGAACGACAAGGGCGGGATTGTAGCTTAAATGGGGATGTTTTTTTGGGGCTGCTTCGCAGCCCTGTCGCGACACAAGGCCGCTCCTACAGAAGTTACGCGATCGCCTGTAGGAGCGGCCTTGTGTCGCGATCGGGCCGCAAGGCGGCCCCAGAGCTCAGATAAGGGAGTCGGTGACGCCTTCACGTGCATCCCACGCGGCCCGCACCGGGGCAAAGGAGCGCCGATGGATGGGCGTAGGCCCCAAGCGTGCCAGCGCCTCGAGGTGCACCGGGGTCGGGTAGCCCTTGTGCCCGCCAATGCCATAACCCGGGTAGATCAGCTCGAATGCGCTCATTTCCCGGTCACGGGTCACCTTGGCCAGGATCGACGCCGCCGCGATGGCCGGCACCTGGCTGTCGCCCTTGACTACCGGCGACGCCGGTACGGCGAGTTTCGGGCAGCGGTTGCCGTCGATCAGGGCCAGCTTCGGTGTAATGTGCAGGCCTTCCACGGCGCGCTGCATGGCCAGCATGGTCGCATGCAGGATGTTCAGGCGGTCGATTTCCTCGACCTCGGCGCGGGCGATGCAGAAGCTCAGGGCCTTTTCGCAGATCTCGTCGAACAGCGCCTCGCGCTTGGCTTCGGTGAGTTTCTTCGAATCGTTCAGGCCGAGGATCGGGCGCGCCGGGTCGAGGATCACCGCCGCGGTCACCACCGCGCCGCACAGCGGGCCACGGCCCACTTCGTCGACGCCGGCGACCAGGTCTTCGACCAGGTTGAAGTCCAGTCCAATTTGCATGTCAGCGGTCCTTGAGCAAGGCCAGTACCGCCTCGGCCGCCTGGTTGGAGGCGTCACGGCGCAGGGTGCGGTGAATTTCGTCGAAACTTTCGGTCTGCTGGCTGCCATCGGCCACCAGCGGCGCCAGGGTATTGGCCAGGGCTTCGCTGGTGGCGCCATCCTGCAGCAACTCGGGTACCAGCACGCGCTGGGCCAGCAGGTTCGGCAACGACACGTAGGGGCTCTTTACCAGGCGCTTGAGGATCCAGTAGGTCAGGGGCGCCAGGCGATAGGCCACCACCATCGGTCGCTTGTACAGCAGTGCTTCGAGGGTGGCGGTACCCGAGGCGATCAGCACCGCGTCACAGGCCGCCAGGGCCTGGTGCGACTGGCCATCGAGCAGGGTCAGCGGCAGCTGGCGCCCTTCGAGCATCTGCTCGACCTGGGCGCGACGTGCGGCATTGGCGCAGGGCAGCACGAAACGCACGCCCGGTACCTGCTGGCGCAGCCGTTCGGCAGCATCCAGGAACAGTGCGCCCAGCCGCCCTACTTCGCCGCCCCGGCTGCCCGGCATCAACGCGACCACCGGCCCTTCGCCCAGGCCCAGCGCGGCACGTGCGGCAGGGCGGTCGGCTTCGAGCGGGATGGTGTCGGCCAACGGGTGGCCGACGAAGCGCACCGGTACGCCCTGCTCTTCATAGAACCGCGCCTCGAATGGCAACAGCGTCAGCATCAGGTCGCAGCCTTCGCGAATCTTCAGCACACGCTTCTGCCGCCAGGCCCAGACCGACGGGCTGACGTAGTGCACGGTCTTGATCCCGGCCTGACGCAGTTTCAGTTCGATGTTGAGGGTGAAGTCGGGGGCATCGATGCCGATGAACACATCGGGCTTTTCGCCGATCAGGGTCTCGATCAGCAGCTTGCGGCGCTTGAGCAACTCGCGCAGGCGCCCCAGAACTTCGACCAGGCCCATGACGGCCAGGCGTTCCATGGGGAAATAGGATTGCAGGCCTTCGGCTTCCATCAAGGGGCCGCCAACGCCGATGAACCGTACGTCGGGGTGGCGCGCCTTGATGGCACGCATCAAGCCGGAACCGAGAATGTCGCCGCTGGCCTCACCTGCGACCAAGGCTACGCAAAGCTGGGCCATGTCAGCGGGTGATGCCGCGGGCGGAGTTCACGATCGACTGACGGAACAGATCGACCTCAGGGTGCTTCGCAGCCAGTTCGTCCAGCTCCTTGAGCGCGTCTTCGACGGTCAGGCCCTGGCGATAGACGATCTTGTAGCAACGGCGCAGCACATGGATCACCTCGTCGCTGAAACCCCGGCGGCGCATGCCTTCGAAGTTCATGCTGCGGGCTTCGGCCGGGCTGCCGAACACGGTGACGAAGGCCGGGACATCCTTGCCGATCGCCGTGCCCATGCCGGAAAACGCGTGGGCACCGATATGGCAGTACTGGTGCACCAGGGTGTAGCCGGACAGGATCGCCCAGTCCCCCACGTGTACATGGCCGGCCAGGGCCGTGTTGTTGACCAGGATGCAGTGGTTGCCGATGACGCTGTCGTGGCCGATGTGGGCATAGGCCATGATCAGGTTGTGGTCGCCCACGGTGGTTTCCGCACGGTCCTGGACGGTGCCGCGGTGAATGGTCACCCCTTCGCGGATCACATTGTGATCGCCGATCACCAGGCGCGTCGGCTCACCCTTGTACTTGAGGTCCGGGGTGTCTTCGCCGATCGAGGAAAACTGAAAGATACGGTTGTGCTTGCCGATGCGGGTCGGCCCTTTGAGCACAACATGCGGGCCGATAACGGTGCCCTCCCCGATTTCCACATCGGGGCCAACGATCGACCAGGGGCCGACCTCGACACCATCGGCCAGCTTGGCCGACGGGTCGATAATGGCCCGAGGATCAATCGAATTCATAGGGAGCGTTCCGCGCAGGTGATTTCTGCCGAGCAAACCGGCTTGCCGTCGACCAGGGCGCGGCACTCGAATTTCCAGATCATGCTCTTGCGGCTGAGGAACTTGGCTTCCAGCACCAACTGGTCACCCGGCAGTACCGGCTGACGGAAACGCAGCTTGTCGGAGCCGACGAAGTAGTACAGGGTGCCATCGGCCGGCTTGGCGTCGAGCATCTTGAAACCGAGGATACCCGCGGCCTGTGCCATGGCTTCGATGATCAGGACGCCCGGCATGATCGGGTGAGCCGGGAAATGGCCGTTGAAGAACGGCTCGTTGATGCTGACATTCTTGTAGGCACGAATGCTCTGGGCCTCGTAGTCCAGCTCCGTCACGCGGTCCACCAGCAGGAACGGGTAACGGTGAGGCAGGTATTCGCGAATCTCGTTGATGTCCATCATTTCGGGGGGGAAGCCTGTAATAAGAATAGGGAGCGCAGGTGCTGACCACACGCTCCTTTTGCAGTCCAAAGAGGAGCCAGCTAGCGACTGTTCACTCTTGCTCAGGGAATGGTATCAGCCTTCTGATGTCGGCTGGCCACCTGAGGTCACGGTATCGACGCGTTTTTCCAGCTGCTGGAGACGCTTGGCCATGTCGTCCAGGTGGCGGATACGCGCGGCGCTCTTGCGCCATTCAGCCAGTGGCTGCATGGCAGTGCCGGAAGAATAGGCACCCGGTTCGGTGATCGAACGGGTCACCATGGTCATCCCGGACACGAAAACGTTATCACAGACATCGATATGACCCACCATGCCGACACCTCCGGCAATGGTGCAATGCTTGCCGATGCGCGTGCTGCCGGAAATTCCGACGCAGGCGGCCATGGCCGTGTGCTCACCGATCTGCACGTTGTGGGCGATCTGGATCTGGTTGTCGAGCTTGACCCCATCAGCGATCCGCGTATCCGACAGCGCGCCACGATCGACCGCGGTGTTGACACCGATTTCCACGTCGTCGCCGATGGTCACGCCACCGATCTGGGCGATCTTGCGCCACACGCCCTTCTCGTTGGCAAAGCCGAAGCCTTCACCGCCGATCACCGCACCCGACTGGATGACCACACGCTTGCCGATGGTCACATCATGGTACAGGGTGACCCGTGGGGCCAGCCAGCCGCCCTCTCCGATCACGCAACGGGCACCGACCACGCAGTGTGCACCCACGCTGACATTGGCCGCGATGCGCGCACCGCTTTCGATGACCGCGAACGGCCCGATGCTGGCACTGGCGTCCACCTGCGCGTCCTCGGCCACCACGGCGCTGGGATGAATACCCGCCACAGCCTTGGGTTTGGGGTCGAACAGGTGGGAAATGCGCGCGTAGGCCAGGTACGGATCGGCGACGATCAGCGCATTGCCGGCAAAGCCTTCGGCGTCCGCCGCCTTGAGCAGCACCGCGGCCGCCTGGCTGCTATCCAGGAATTTGCGGTACTGCGGGTTGGCGAGGAAGCTCAACTGACCTGGGCCAGCCTCCTGCAAGGTGGCCAGCCCGGTAATCTGCAGCGCCTCGGGCCCCTTGAGGGTGGCGCCGAGGGCCTCGGCCAACTGGCCTAGCGTCATGGTCACGGTCATATCAACGGGCTTGGTTCATGCGCTCGATGACCTGGCGGGTGATGTCGTACTGAGGCTTGACATCGATGACCGCGCCACGTTCGAGGACCAGATCGTAACCGCCTTTCTTGATCACTTCCTCGACAGCGCCATCCAGCTTCGGCTTCAGCTGCTTGAGCATGTCGCGGTCAGCAACGGCCTTGGCTTCGTTCAGTTCCTTGGACTGGAACTGGAAGTCACGGGCCTTCTGCTTGAACTCGAGCTCCAGGCGCTCGCGCTCCTGCTGCTGCATCTTGTCGCCGCCCTTGATCAGACGGTCCTGGATGCCCTTGGCGCTGCTTTCCAGGCTTTTCAGCTTGGTCAGTTGCGGACCGAACTTCTTCTCGGCATCCACCGCGTATTTCTTGGCGGCATCCGACTCCAGCAGGGCCATCTGATAGTTCAGGACGGCAACCTTCATTTCGGCGAAAGCCGGGGTGGCGACCAGCGCCGCGGCCACTACGGCCAGTTGGGTCAACTTACGCACGATGCACTCCTGGATAAACCGTTGTCATTAAGCGAGGGCCGACCTCAGAAGGTCTGGCCCAGAGAGAATTGGAACACCTGGGTGTCGGCATCGTCCGGCTTCTTGACCGGCATTGCCAGGCTGAAGCTCAGCGGGCCCAGTGCGGTGATCCAGGTCACGCCCAGGCCGACCGAACTGGCCATGCCCGAGAAACCGACCTTCTCGCAATCCGGCTGGTTGCCGCAATTGGTGTCGAACACGTTACCCACGTCCCAGAACACGGAGGTGCGCAGCGAACGCTGGTCCTTGACGAACGGCAGCGGGAACAGCAGCTCGACACCACCTTGTACCAGCACGTTGCCACCAAACGGCAACGGATCCTGGTCCGGGTCGGCGATGGTGCCTGGCTTGCCACCGTTGGCCTCGCCGCGGCTTGGGGTACTGCGTGGGCCCAGGCTGCTGTCCTTGAAGCCACGGACGGAGTTGAAGCCACCCGCGAAGTAGTTCTCGTAGAACGGCAGGCCAGAGGTGCTGCCATAACCGTCACCATAACCCAGCTCGGTGTGCAGGCGCAGGGTGTAGTCGTTGGTGATCGGCTTGAACAGCTGGCCGCGGTAGTCGAGCTTGAAGAACGACAGGTCGCTGCCCGGAATGGTGGATTCCAGGGTCAGGCTCTGGGAGTGACCACGGGTTGCCAGCACACCTTTGTTCAGGGTCGACTCGGACCAGCCGATCGAGGCCTTGAAGTTCAGGAAGTTGTCGCCTTCCTCTTCGAGGAAATCGAAGATCTCGTCAACGGTGTACTTGCCGGTCTTGATCTTGTCCTGCTGCACGCTCAGGCCATAGGTCAGGCGCGATGTCTCGCTGATCGGGTAACCGAGGCTGACGCCCGCACCGTAGCTGTCCACCGCGTAGCTGGCCACGTCGACGTCGAGGTCGTCGTAGTCGGTGCTGCGGTAGAAGGCGTTGTAGCCCAGGCTCACGCCATCGGCAGTGAAGTAGGGGTCAACGAAGCCGAAGTTGTAGCGGGTCTGGTATTCCGAACGGGTCAGGCCGATCGACACCTTGTTACCGGTACCGAGGAAGTTGCTCTGGCTGATCGAGCCACCGAGGATCAGGCCGGCGCTCTGGGCGAAACCGACGCTGGCGGTGAT
>NZ_JBEPNE010000025.1:0-58509 GCF_040546125.1 Pseudomonas sp. UYEF17 | reverse complement strand
GTCAGCACGGTGGTCTGTCCATCGCGCTGAGCAACGGCGAGGTGATCAACATCCCTGCGGGCCAGATCAGCGCTTCGCAAACCGCTAACCTGGCGGATGACATCTATGTGGGCAGCAGTGCTCCGAGCATCGCCATCAACGGGATCACCGAGCAAGGTACGGGCAAACAGGTCTTTGAGAACCTGATCAAAGGCGACCCGGTAACCCTGCAGATCACCGACGAACCAGGCACCCCAGGCAACCCTGGCACGCCGGGCACGCCGAATGGCGGCGATGAAGTGACGCTGACCCTCACCGGCAATACGGTGCAGGAAGGCAACACCACGACCATCACCGGCACCCTGAGCCACCCGGCAGGCCAAGCCTTCACTGTCACCCTGAGCAACGGCCAGACCCTGACCTTTGCCGAGGGCGCGCTTACTGCGACCACCAATCCGTTCGTGGCCCAGAGCGATGATGTGTTCAAGGATGGTGAAACCCAGACCGTCAGCGTGATTGATGCTGGTAGCCATAACTTCGAGAACCTGAACACCAGCGCCACCACGACCCTCACGGTCACCGATACCATCAACACCGTGAAGGCCGAGCTGAGCATCTCGCCGAACCCGGCGGTGGAAGGGCAGGCGGTGACTTACACCATCACACTGACCGGTCCTGCCGGTGCCGACCTGACCCAGCATGGCGGTCTGGATATCGAGCTGAGCAACGGCAAAGTGGTGCACATCGCAGCTGGGCAGATCAGTGGCTCGCAGTCGGGTGTTCTGGCGGACGACGTCTATGTGGGCAGCAGTGCCCCGAGCATCGCCATCTCCGGGATCACCGAGCAAGGCACGGGCAAACAGGTCTTTGAGAATCTAGTCAAAGGCGACCCGGTGACCCTGCAGATCACCGACGAGCCGGGCACTCCAGGTAACCCTGGCACCCCGGGCACGCCGAATGGCGGCGATGAAGTGACGCTGACCCTGACGGGCAATGCCGTGCAGGAAGGTAACACGACAACCATCACCGGCACCCTGAGCCACCCAGCGGGCCAGGCCTTCACCGTTACCCTGAGCAACGGCCAGACCCTGACCTTCGCCAAGGACGCCACCACCGCGACCACCGTACCGTTCGTGGCGCAGAGCGATGACGTATTCCGTGACGGCGAAACCCAGACCGTCAGCGTGATTGATGCTGGTAGCCATAACTTCGAGAACCTGAACACCAGTGCCACCACGACCCTCACGGTCACCGATACCATCAACACCGTGAAGGCCGAGCTGAGCATCTCGCCGAACCCGGCGGTGGAAGGGCAGGCGGTGACTTACACCATCACACTGACCGGTCCTGCCGGTGCCGATCTGACCCAGCATGGCGGTCTGGATATCGAGCTGAGCAACGGCAAAGTGGTGCACATCGCAGCTGGGCAGATCAGTGGCTCGCAGTCGGGTGTTCTGGCGGACGACGTCTATGTGGGCAGCAGTGCCCCGAGCATCGCCATCTCCGGGATCACCGAGCAAGGCACGGGCAAACAGGTCTTTGAGAATCTAGTCAAAGGCGACCCGGTGACCCTGCAGATCACCGACGAGCCGGGCACTCCAGGTAACCCTGGCACCCCGGGCACGCCGAATGGCGGCGATGAAGTGACGCTGACCCTCACCGGCAATGCCGTGCAGGAAGGCAATACCACGACCATCACCGGCACCCTGAGCCACCCGGCAGGCCAGGCCTTCACCGTCACCCTGAGCAACGGCCAGACCCTGACCTTCGCCAAGGACGCCACCACCGCGACCACCGTACCGTTCGTGGCGCAGAGCGATGACGTATTCCGTGACGGCGAAACCCAGACCGTCAGCGTGATTGATGCTGGTAGCCATAACTTCGAGAACCTGAACACCAGTGCCACCACGACCCTCACGGTCACCGATACCATCAACACCGTGAAGGCCGAGCTGAGCATCTCGCCGAACCCGGCGGTGGAAGGGCAGGCGGTGACTTACACCATCACACTGACCGGTCCTGCCGGTGCCGATCTGACCCAGCATGGCGGTCTGGATATCGAGCTGAGCAACGGCAAAGTGGTGCACATCGCAGCTGGGCAGATCAGTGGCTCGCAGTCGGGTGTTCTGGCGGACGACGTCTATGTGGGCAGCAGTGCTTCGAGCATTGCTATCTCCGGGATCACCGAGCAAGGTACAGGCAAGCAGGTCTTTGAGAACCTGGTCAAAGGCGACCCGGTAACCCTGCAGATCACCGACGAGCCGGGCACTCCAGGTAACCCTGGCACCCCGGGCACACCGAATGGCGGCGATGAAGTGACGCTGACCCTCACCGGCAATGCCGTGCAGGAAGGCAACACCACGACCATCACCGGCACCCTGAGCCACCCGGCAGGCCAGGCCTTCACCGTCACCCTGAGCAACGGCCAGACCCTGACCTTTGCCGAGGGCGCGCTTACCGCGACCACCAATCCGTTCGTGGCGCAGAGCGATGACGTGTTCAAGGATGGCGAAACCCAGACCGTCAGCGTGATCGATGCCGGTAGCCACAACTTCGAGAACCTGAACACCAGCGCGACCACCATCGTTACGGTGAGCGACACCGTCGACACCGTGAAGGCCGAGCTGAGCATCTCGCCGAACCCGGCCGTGGAAGGTCAGGCGGTGACCTACACCATCACCTTGACCGGCCCGGCCGGTGCCGACCTGAGTCAGCACGGTGGCCTGTCCATCGCGCTGAGCAACGGCGAGGTGATCAACATCCCTGCGGGCCAGATCAGCGCTTCGCAAACCGCTAACCTGGCGAACGACGTTTATGTCGGCAGCAGTGCTCCAAGCATCGCCATCAACGGGATCACCGAGCAAGGCACCGGCAAACAGGTCTTTGAAAACCTGGTCAAAGGCGATCCGGTGACCCTGCAGATCACCGACGAACCGGGTACCCCGGGCAACCCTGGCACTCCAGGCACGCCGAATGGCGGCGATGAAGTGACGCTGACCCTCACCGGCAATGCCGTGCAGGAAGGCAATACCACGACCATCACCGGCACCCTGAGCCACCCAGCGGGCCAGGCCTTCACCGTCACCTTGAGCAACGGCCAGACCCTGATCTTCGCCAAGGACGCGACCACCGCGACCACCGCACCGTTCGTGGCGCAGAGCGATGACGTGTTCCGTGACGGCGAAACCCAGACCGTCAGCGTGATCGATGCCGGTAGCCACAATTTCGAAAACCTGAACACCAGCGCGACCACGACCGTCACCGTGAGCGACACCGTCGACACTGTGAAGGCCGAGCTGAGTATCTCGCCGAACCCGGCCGTGGAAGGGCAGGCGGTGACTTACACCATCACCCTGAGTGGCCCGGCCGGTGCCGACCTGAGTCAGCACGGTGGTCTGTCCATCACCCTGAGCAACGGCGAGGTGATCAACATCCCTGCGGGCCAGGTCAGCGCGTCGCAAACCGCTAACCTGGCGGACAACGTCTATGTCGGCAGCAGTGCCCCAAGCATCGCCATCAACGGAATCACCGAGCAAGGCACAGGCAAACAGGTCTTTGAAAACCTGGTCAAAGGCGATCCGGTCACCCTGCAGATCACCGACGAGCCGGGCACGCCAGGTAACCCTGGCACCCCGGGCACGCCGAATGGCGGCGATGAAGTGACGCTGACCCTCACCGGTAATACCGTGCAGGAAGGCAACACCACAACCATCACCGGCACCCTGAGCCACCCAGCGGGCCAGGCCTTCATCGTCACCTTGAGCAACGGCCAGACCCTGACCTTCGCCAAGGACGCGACCACCGCGACCACCGCACCGTTCGTGGCGCAGAGCGATGACGTGTTCCGTGACGGCGAAACCCAAACCGTCAGCGTGATCGATGCCGGTAGCCACAACTTCGAAAACCTGAACACCAGCGCGACCACGACCGTCACCGTGAGCGATACCGTCGACACCGTGAAGGCCGAGCTGAGCATCTCGCCGAACCCGGCGGTGGAAGGTCAGGCGGTGACCTACACCATCACCCTGAGTGGCCCGGCCGGTGCCGATTTGACCCAGCACGGTGGTCTCGATATCGCGCTGAGCAACGGTAAGGTGGTCCACATCGCCGCCGGGCAGATCAGCGGCTCGCAGTCGGGTGTTTTGGCGGACAACGTCTATGTCGGCAGCAGTGCCCCAAGCATCGCCATCAACGGAATCACCGAGCAAGGCACAGGCAAACAGGTCTTTGAAAACCTGGTCAAAGGCGATCCGGTCACCCTGCAGATCACCGACGAGCCGGGCACGCCAGGTAACCCTGGCACCCCGGGCACGCCGAATGGCGGCGATGAAGTGACGCTGACCCTCACCGGTAATACCGTGCAGGAAGGCAACACCACAACCATCACCGGCACCCTGAGCCACCCAGCGGGCCAGGCCTTCATCGTCACCTTGAGCAACGGCCAGACCCTGACCTTCGCCAAGGACGCGACCACCGCGACCACCGCACCGTTCGTGGCGCAGAGCGATGACGTGTTCCGTGACGGCGAAACCCAAACCGTCAGCGTGATCGATGCCGGTAGCCACAACTTCGAAAACCTGAACACCAGCGCGACCACGACCGTCACCGTGAGCGATACCGTCGACACCGTGAAGGCCGAGCTGAGCATCTCGCCGAACCCGGCGGTGGAAGGTCAGGCGGTGACCTACACCATCACCCTGAGTGGCCCGGCCGGTGCCGATTTGACCCAGCACGGTGGTCTCGATATCGCGCTGAGCAACGGTAAGGTGGTCCACATCGCCGCCGGGCAGATCAGCGGCTCGCAGTCGGGTGTTTTGGCGGACAACGTCTATGTCGGCAGCAGTGCCCCAAGCATCGCCATCAACGGAATCACCGAGCAAGGCACCGGCAAACAGGTCTTTGAAAACCTGGTCAAAGGCGACCCGGTGACCCTGCAGATCACCGACGAGCCGGGCACGCCAGGCAACCCTGGCACCCCGGGCACGCCGAATGGCGGCGATGAAGTGACGCTGACCCTCACCGGCAATGCCGTGCAGGAAGGCAACACCACGACCATCACCGGTACCCTGAGCCACCCGGCAGGCCAGGCGTTCACCGTCACCCTGAGCAACGGCCAGACCCTGACCTTCGCCAAGGACGCCACCACCGCCACCACCGCGCCGTTCGTGGCGCAGAGCGATGACGTATTCCGTGATGGCGAAACCCAGACCATCAGCGTGACAAATGCAGGCAACCACAACTTCGAAAACCTGAACACCAGTGCCACCACGACCCTCACGGTCACCGATACCATCAACACCGTGACGGTCGTGCTGAGCGCGTCGCCCAACCCGGCAGCCAAGGGCCAGGAGGTGACCTACACGGTCAATCTGGAAGCGCCGGCTGGCATGAGCGCAAGCAACCATGGCGGCCTGACCATCAAGCTGGACAATGGCCTGACCATCATGGTGGCGGCGGGCAGCACCACCGGCACGGTGAAAGGTGCCATTCCCGACGGTGTCTTCGTGGGTGGTGGCAGCGTGTCCGTGGGCATCGACCAGATCACGCAGAATGGCACGGGTAGCAAGGTGTTCGAGAACCTGGTCCCGGGCGCCAGCGTTGCGGTGGGCATGACCAATGCCACGCCAACCATCACTTCGGGTGCCGCGCTGGTGTCCGAGGAGGGGCTGATCGGCGGGAACAAAGACACCGTCGGTTCACCAGCAGACCAAAGCGACAGCAAGTTGTACGCTGGCAAGCTGACGGTCAGCGATATCGATACGCCGTCGGCAAACCTCTCGGTCAGCCTGGCAGCACCATCGACAGCGCTGACGTCCTCTGGCCAGAGTGTGCAATGGGCGTTGTCCAATGGCGGCAAGACCCTGACTGGCACGGCCGGTGGCAAGGATGTGATCGAAATCAGGATCGACAACGCCGGCAACTACATCGTGGAACTGAAGGGGCCGCTCGACCATCCGAACCAGGCGGCCGAGGATGTACTGTCCCTCAACGTTGGTGTCAGCGTTTTCGACGGCAGCACCTCATCGACTGGCACGCTGACGATCAGCGTCGAAGACGACAGCCCGACCTTCGCCACCAGTGACAATGCCGGCATGTGGAACACTGTCGGGTACACGGCGGTTGGCGACACTCACTTCCTGGCGGGCGGTGATGGCGTGGGCACGCTGAAGTTCGGCACCATCGTTGGCCTGCCTTCGGGCTGGAGCAGCAAGGCAACGGATGCAAGCGGCACCACGGTTGAAGTCTTCGACGGTACCACGAAGGTGTTCACGCTTGCCTTGGGAGCGGATGGGCACTACACCGTCACCCAGAACAGCGTGCGTGAAGGTAGCCGAGATACGTTCAACCTGGAAAGTTTGAAATCCGGGAATACCTCAACCCTGCCTGTCACTTTCAACAGTGGCATAACGGCCACATTTGAAGCCTTGGCCAGTGCTACAGGGAAGCCGACGATCAACGTCGGCAATGGGCTGGGGGTGGGTAACAACCACTTCTCTGCCAACGAAAAGTTCTCCGTGGCGTTCACCGATGCCCTGCAGCACGCCGTCTCGATGAAAGAAGTCACGCTAGGCATTGCGCGGCTTCAGGTCAGCGGTGACGTCAATATCATCGCCTCCTACAAGGACGCCAATGGTGTTGTGCATGAAGCAACGAAGACTTACACCATCACCTCTGGCTCCGAGTCCATAAAGATTCTGGCCAGTGATTTCGCGGGCCTTGCCGGGCACGCCTTCGACACGATTACCCTGGCTGCACCGAGCAAGAGTACGCTTGACACCACCTTCACCAAACTGACCTATGTAGAGGAGAAACCTGCCAGCGACCTGAACTTCACGGTCCATGTCATCGGCACCGACCACGATGGTGATTCGGCAAGCAGCTCGTTCGTGGTGACATCCCATGGTGACGCAGCCTCGTCGGCGTCGATGAGCACGATGTCGCTGATGGCGAGCGACACATCGGACAGCGCCTCCACATCCCTGCTTGGCAGCGAGAACCACATCCTGTTCGTAGGGGCAGGGGACAGCACCGTCACCGGCAGCAGCGGCATCGCCGAGTCCTTTGTGTGGACGGCAGGTGATACCGGCCATGACGTGGTCAGGAACTTCAATGCTGAAGAAGGCGACCGCCTGGACCTGAGTGCCCTGCTGCAGGGCGAATCGCTGTCGTCCATCGACAGCTACCTGAAGATCACCACGGTCGATGGCGAGTCGACCTTGCAGGTCAGCACCCAGGGCAAGTTCACTCCCGGCGGTGACACCAGCAGCGCTGACGTGTCGATCAAGCTTGAAGGTGTGAACTGGTCGAACACCACGGTCAGTTCGCTGGTCAGTGGTGGTGATCCAACCATCAAGATCGACCACTCCGGGCAATGAGCCACGCCCCGCGGCGGCCGCCAGGCCGCTGCGGGGTTCCCCCCGGCGGCCTGTTTCGATGAAGGGCGTGACGCTCAGGCTGTAGGCCGTCAGAGTGGTCTTGCCGATGGTGAGTCAGGTGTCTTCTGTGGTTATTGTTGAATCCCCTCAAGTTACTCGACTGCCTGTGCTGGCCCATTCGCGGGCACGCCCGCTCCCACAGGTACTGTGCAAGTCTTGAGTACTGTGAAGATCCTGTGGGAGCGGGCGTGCCCGCGAAAGGGCCAGCACAGGCAACACACCTCTCATGGCTTGGCGCAAAGTCCGGGTCTCGCTAGACATCTCCCACAGGTTTTACTGCAGGGTCACCGGCTTCATGCCATCCGGCAGCTTTTGAATAGCTGCCTCCATCCGCGCGATCGGTGCCGCGAGTTCGTCCGCTTCCTTGTCCTTGCCCTCCCTTCTCAGGCGATCACGCTCAAGGCGTAGGTTAAGCAAATTCTTCTGCAGCTTCAGGGCCGAGGTATTGAACGGATCCATGCTTTTCTCACGCTGTAGGCTTCCGTGCCGTTGTAGGAAAACTGGACCGTAGCAGCTCGAATTTGCTGGAGAAACTGATGTTTCATACAGGCAAATCTCACTGCTTCGATTCTTCCTACGTTGCGAGGTAAAAGATCCTACAAGCCGCATTTCAAATCGTGTCTTTCAAATTCGCCTCAACACCGCGCGATAGCTGGGCACAATCGGTTTTCGACAATGCAGGCCCTCGACGCGGCTCAAACCAGGGCCTGCCGCTCCTTTCGAAACCTTATGTAGCAATTGCCGCCTCGCAAGCTACAGGTGGTCCGCATCCACCACCGCCTGGGTGAACGCCTGCGGCGCCTCCTGCGGCAGGTTGTGGCCGATGCCGCCGCTGATCAGCCGGTACTCGTACTTGCCGGTAAAGCGCTGCGCATAGGCTTCGGCCGGCGGGTGCGGGGCGCCGTTGGCGTCGCCTTCCAGGGTGATGGTCGGTACGCCGATGCTGGGGAAGCTGGCCAGTTTGGCCTCGAGCGGGTCGTAGCGCGTTTCGCCCTGGGCCAGCCCCAGCCGCCAGCGGTAGTTGTGCACGGTGATCGCCACCTGGTCGGGGTTGTCCAGGGCCTTGGCGCTGCGCTCGAAGGTGGCGTCGTCGAAGGCCCACTTGGGCGAGGCGGTTTGCCAGATCAGCTTGGCGAAGGCATGGCGGTTCTTTTCATAGCCGGCCTGGCCGCGCGCGGTGGCGAAGTAGTACTGGTACCACCACTGCAACTCGGCACTGGGAGGCAGGGGGGCCTTGGCGGCTTCCTGGCTGCTGATCAGGTAGCCGCTGACCGATACCAGTGCCTTTACCCGCTCTGGCCACAGCGCCGAGACAATATCGGCGGTGCGTGCGCCCCAGTCGAAGCCGGCGAGCACGGCACGCTGGATATGCAGCGCGTCCATGAAGGCGATCACGTCGCTGGCCAGCGCCGAGGGCTGGGCATTGCGTGGGGTTGCCGCAGACAGGAAGCGGGTCTGCCCGTAACCACGTACGTAGGGCACCAACACCCGGTAGCCTTTTGCCGCCAGGGCGGGTGCAACTTGTTCGAAGCTGTGAATGTCATACGGCCAGCCATGCAGCAGGATCACCACCGGGCCATCGGCCGGGCCTTGCTCTACGTAAGCCACATCGAGCACGCCAGCGTTGACGTGTTTCAGCGGGCCGAAGTTATCCGCCGCTGTGGCGGCTGGCTGGGCCTGCAGTGGTGCAGCCGTGGCCATGTTCGCCGCCAGCAGGCCAAGTGGCAGCAGGGCACAGGCGAGCAGCGTACGGCTGAAGCGGCGTGGCAGGGCGGTGGTCGAGTGGCGGGCAGACATTGGGCATCTCCTTGGCGAAGCCATCGGTGCAGGTTGATGGGTGCCAGTAAAGATGACGGCTGTATCGCGGATGTGTCCGCTCGGCCTGCAGGAAACGTTCTTGTGTATCAGGTCTCAATTTGTACACATGAAGATACAAACACCGGCTGGCAGCGGGTTTTGCCGCTTCTGCTACGATCGATAAGTTTTCCCGGCCAAGGAGAGGCCCATGCATTACGTTGTGATTGAACCTCACCGCAGTGAGTACCCGCGGCCCATCCGCTTCGCCAAGGGCACCTTGCTGAACATTGGCCCACGCTACGAGGGCGAGCCAGGTTGGCAGGACTGGTACCTGTGCAGCTGCACCGGCCAGGAGCCCGGTTGGGTGCCGGCCCAATTGATCGAGCGGCTCAGCGTGTGCCAGGGCAGGGCGCTGGACCACTACTCGGCGCATGAACTGGATGCCGACCCGGGGCAGTTGGTGCAGATGGTGCGCCCGCTCAATGGCTGGGTCTGGTGCAGGCGCCACGGCAGCGATGAGTTCGGCTGGTTGCCTGCGCAGAAGCTTCAGCAGCTGACCTGATATGCCGCAAACTCGGCCTGCAACCGGGCACGGCTTTGTGTAGGAGCGGCCTTGTGTCGCGATGGGCTGCGCAGCAGCCCCAGTAATTTGTGCTTGAACATTGAGATCCTTGGGGGGGCTGCTGCGCAGCCCATCGCGACACAAGGCCGCTCCTACACGTGACCCGGTTCAATTGGAGAGAGGGCCAGTCTTCACATCTGATCCGCTTTTTTTCCCCAAACCTGAATCTGTAACGGTATCAGCCCAAGCCCGACAATATGCCCATTCCCGCATCACACTTGTAGAGGTTCCAATGGGCAAGCTCGCGCTATTCCTGGGTGGTTTTCTGCTGCTGACCATTCTGATCGGTATTCTTGGCACCATTCCGCCAAGCTGACGTTAACCACCTATATCCCTCGCGGCCTGCCTGTCCTTCGGGCGGGCCCATTCCTCTTCATTGTTGGCCGATTCACCCTACCGATTTGTACGATAAGTCGTTCTTTGCACTGGGAAAACTGTCCACAAAAAACGTGGGTAGGTCTGTGGATAAAGTGCTGCAAGCCAGGCCCGCGGCGGGCTCTGTTAAATTGAGCAGAATTTGAACAGCCATTTCAGGGCGTTGTTTCAGTAGGCCAGGCCGGCGCGGCGCAGGGCAGCCAGCAGGTCGCGTACCCGCGCCGGCAGCTCGCCGGCGGGGTACACGGCATGCATCTGCGGGTCCTGGCCGTTGCTGGAAGTCAGGCGGTACTGCGGGCATACCCGCACCAGCCGCCCGGCCTTGACCTGCGCTTCACCGACCCAGGCGGCCAGGCGGGCGATACCGGCGCCGGCCAGGGTGCTGTGGTACACCGCGTCACCTGAGTCCAGGCGCAGCCTGGGCCTGGGGCGCAGGCTGGTGATCTGGCCGTCGCGGCAGAAGTGCCAGGCCTTGAGGATGCGAGGGGCAGTGTGCAGGATCAGCGCGTGGCCTTCGAGGTCCTCGGGTTGTTGTGGCGTGCCGGCCAGTGCCAGGTATTCAGGGCTTGCATACAGGTGACGCTGGTAATCCCACAGCGGGTAGCCGATCAGCTCGCTCGACTGCGGAAAGGCACCGCGCACCACGAAGTCGAACTTGCCTTGCAGCGGGTCCAGGGCCCCGTCGCTGTACTGCACGTCCAGGGTTACCTGGGGGTGGCAGCGGGAAAACTCGGCCAGCACCTGGGGCAGTACATGTTCACCCAGTACCTGCGGCACGGCGAATCGTATCCAGCCTTGTGCACTGCCGCTGAGCGCGGCCAGTTCGTCGGCGGCATCACGTTGCACATCCAGCAAGCGTTCGGCGTGTGGCAGCAGGCGCTCGCCGGCTTCGGTCAGGGTCACGGCATTGGCGTTGCGGTTGAGCAGTTTGCTCCCGGCGTTGTCTTCCAGGGTTTGTACCGCGCGGGTGACCGCGCTGGGTGAGCGCCCCAGGGCGCGTGCGGCGGCGACGAAGCTGCGCTTGTGCGCCACGCTGACGAACGCCTGGATTTCCCGCAGCATGTCCAATGCCATTGCCTGCTCCTCGTTGCAGTTTTTGCAATGTGGCATTTCAACACAAGCGCGGCACTTTGATTAGCCTTGCAGCGTCTTCACTGCCTGGAACCGCGTCATGATGGATATCGCTGTGCTTTCCGTGTTCGCCTTCGCCGCTGGGCTGATCGACGCCGCCGTGGGTGGCGGTGGGCTGATCCAGATCCCGGCCTTGTTCAACGTGCTGCCCACCGCGCAACCGGCGGCATTGCTCGGTAGCAACAAGCTGGCGTCGGTGTGCGGCACGGCCTTCGCTGCGCGTTCGTTCATCCGCAGGGTGACGCTGGACTGGGGGTTGATCGTGCCGGCCGCGCTCAGCGCCTTTGTCATGTCGTTCGCCGGTGCCGCCACGGTGTCGCTGGTGCCGCCCAGCGTGATGCGCCCGGCGGTGCTGGTGCTGATCGTGCTGATGGCCATCTACACCTTCTGCAAGAAGGACTTCGGCACGCTGCACAAACCCACAAGGATCGGCCGCAAGGAGCAGTGCCTGGCGGTGCTGATCGGTGGCGCGATCGGCTTTTACGATGGCCTGTTCGGGCCGGGCACCGGCAGCTTCCTGATCTTCCTGTTCATCCGCTTCTTCGCTTTGGACTTCCTGCACGCCTCGGCATCGGCCAAGGTGGTGAACATCGCCACCAACCTGGCGGCACTGGTGTTCTTCGTGCCATCGGGCAACGTGCTGTACGCCATCGCCTTGCCCATGGCGGCGTGCAATATCCTCGGTGCGCTGACCGGTACCTGGCTGGCGGTGCGCAAGGGCGCGGGCTTTGTACGCGGGCTGTTCCTGGTGCTGTTGTGCGTGCTGATCGCCAAGTTGACGTGGGACTTGCTGGCCGGCTAGTTCACATCACCTGGCGTTGCGGCTCGGCCTGCTCGACGCGGTTGCGGCCATGGGCCTTGGCTCGGTACAGCGCCTGGTCGGCGCGCGCCAGCAGTTCGTCGAGGGTGGGGGCCGGCATGTCGGCGGCACAACCGGCCAGGCCGATACTCACGGTAATTTGCAGGTGTTGGTCGGCCTGCACCACATGCAGGTCCTGCACGGCGCGGCGCAGGCGTTCGGCAGTGAACCTGGCCCGGTCTGGTGCCAGGCCTGGGAGGATCACGACAAATTCCTCGCCGCCCAGGCGGGCGAACAGTTCGCCATCGTGCAGCTGGTCCTGCAGGGTGCCGGCGAACTGGCGCAGCACCTGGTCACCGACCGCATGGCCGTGGGCATCATTGATCGACTTGAAGTGGTCGATATCCAGCATCATCAGGGTCAGCGGCAGCGCCTGGGCGTGTTGCTGGCGGCTTTCCAGCAGCGCGTTGGCGCGGCGGGTGAAGGCGCTGCGGGTGAACACGCCGGTGAGGTGGTCGATGGTGGCCTGATGCGCCAGGCGGGCCATCAGGCTGCGGTTGGCCTGGCTGACGCAGGCCACCACCAGCGGCCCGAGCACCAGCATGGCGATGCCCAGGCGCGCCGACATCAGCGTGGTCACCCCGGGCTCGCTTTGCGGCACGCTGAAATGCATGAGGTTTTGCGCCACCGCCACTATCAGCGTGCTGCCGGCGGTGAGTGTCAGCAGTGAGACCAGGAACGGTGAGTAAGTCCAGGCGCACCACAGCAGCGCGGCAATCGGGAAGGCAATGGCCCCGGGGCCGCCGAAGGCAATGCTGGACGCTAGCGAGACCAGCAGCATCAACAACGGCGCCAGGCGGATGGCCTGGGCGCCACCGCGCACCAGGGATCGCGCCGAGGGCGCCGTCAGCAGCACTGGCAGCACCAGCACGCTGGTCGAGAACTGTTCACTGAACCAGGCCAGCCAAGTGGCGCGCAAGGACTGTTCGAACCACGGCGCGGCCATTGCCGCCGCCATGCTGGCCGCCACTATCGCCCCGGCGGCACAGGCGCCGAACACGCTGAGCACGCCGTGGGGGGTACGCATGCGCCGGTGCAGGCGCGGCAAGCGCGAGAGCAGCAGCCAGAGGGTGACCACCACGCCCAGGTTGCACAGGTTGAACCACAGGGCCGGTACCCAGGCGCTGCCACACAGCAGGTCGGCGCCGACCATGGCCAGCCAGACCAGGGCAAAGCCCGTCAGCGTGGCCTGGCGGGGGTAGCGCAGCAGCACGCCGGCCAATACCGCATTGACCGGCCAGAACAGCGACAGGGATTCGATCGGGCGGGCCAGGATGCCGCCCAGCGTCAGGGCGAAGGTCAGGCCGAGTAGAACGACGTAGTGCAACAAGCGCGATTGGGCTGGAAAAACCATGGGCTCGACCGGCAAAGCGGAAACGAAATCCAGGACAACGGCTTGAAGCACCTGGGGCAATTGCGCATAAGTGTGTTTCGTCAGAGGACTTGATGTCAATCTGCCGCGATCGGTCGAGATAATGCCAAATTGCCTTCATTCGAGATGTGTCACCTCACAGCCCGAAGAACCACGGCACCATCAACACGGTCACCAGCATCACCAGTACGGTGAACGGCACGCCGACTTTGACAAAGTCGGCGAAGCGGTATTGTCCCGGGCCCAGTACCAGCGTGTTGACCGGCGATGACACCGGCGTCATGAACGCCGCCGAGGCGGCCAGCGCCACGGTCATGGCAAACGGGTAGGGCGACATGCCCAGCTGCGTGGCGGTGCTGACGGCCACGGGGGCCATCAGTACTGCAGTGGCCGTGTTGGAGATGAACAGGCCGATCACCGCCGTGACCGCGAACAGGCAGGCGAGGATGGCGCTGGGGCCGGCACCGCCCAGCACGCTGACCAGGCCGCCCACTGCCAGGTCGATGCCGCCGGTTTTCTGCAGTGCCTGGGCAAAGGGCAGCATGCCGACGATCAGCACCAGGCTTTGCCAGTGGATGGCCCGGTAGGCGCTGTTCATGTCGATGCAGCGGCCTGCGCCCATCAGCAGGCATCCGATCAGCGCGGCAATCACATTGGGTACCGCGCCGCTGACCATCAGCCCGACCATCACCGCCAGGCTCAGCAGCGCCTGTGGTGCGCGGGTGCGGGCGGGCGCGACCAGGTCGATTTCCGCGGGCAGGCTCAGTACCAGGAAGTCCTTGGGCTTGCCTTGCAACTGGCGCACGGCCTTCCACGGGCCGACTACCAGCAAGGTGTCGCCCAGGCGCAGCTTTTCTTCCACCAGCTGTTCTTCGATCGCCACCTGCTCGCGGCGCAAGCCCACCACGTTGAGGTCGAAGCGAGTGCGGAAAGCCAGTTCGAGGATGCTCTTGCCGAGCAGTTTCGAACCTGGTGGCAGCAATACTTCGGCCATGCCCAGCTCCTGGGACTGGTCGATGAAGTAGGCGGCCTTGAAGTGCAGTGGCTCCAGTTGCATGGTCTGGCACAGGCTGCGCAGGTCGTCGCGGTTGGCGAACAGGTCGAGCAGCAGCACATCGCCCTGGTGCAGCACGGTGCTGGAGTCGGCGGCGATCACCCGCGTGGTGAACTTGTGCTGGCGTTCGATACCGATCACGTTGGCGCCATGCCGGGTGCGCAGCTCCAACTCGCCCAGGGTATGACCGATCAGCGGCGAGTGGGGGCGGATGCGCAGGCGCCGTTCGCGGCCGTTGAGCTTGTAATCCAGCACCAGGTCCAGCAGGGTGCGGCGGCTTTCGACGCGGCCGTCCTTGCGCACTTCGCCATTCAGCCAGTGCCGGGTCAGCAGCATGTAGCCGATGCCAAGCACCAGTACCACCAGGCCGAACGGGGTGAAGCTGAAGAAGCTGAAGCCCGCTTCGCCATGGCGCACCAGTTCGCTGTGCACCACCACGTTGGGCGGTGTGGCCACCAGGCTGAGCATGCCGCTGATCAGGCCTGCGAAAGCCAGCGGCATCATCAGGCGGGCGGGTGAAAGCTGCAGGCGTGCGGCGATGCTCAGCACCACCGGAATGAAAATGGCCACCACGCCGGTGGAGCTCATCATCGAACCCAGCCCCGCCACGGCCACCATCAGCAACACCAGCAGGCGCGCCTCGCTGTTGCCGGCCCGCTCGCTCATCCATTCGCCGATACGGTAGGCAATGCCGGTGCGCACCAGGCCTTCACCGATCACGAACAGGGCGGCGATCAACACCACGTTGGGGTCACTGAAGCCGGCCAGCGCCTGCTCCACGGTGAGGATGCCTGACAGCGGCAGGGCGAGGATCACCAGCAGCGCGACCACGTCCATGCGCGGACGGTTGATGACGAACAGGGTGATGACGATGGCCAGCAGGCCGAGGACCCAGAGCAGCTCTTGGTTCATGGGCAGGGGTTGTTCCTTCACACGGGGGCACGATAGACAGTAGCAGCCAGTGTGCCGGATTGCGGTGAAGGGGGTATTGATGTGCTGCAACAAAAAGGGCCGCTAGGCGGCCCATCGCTGGCAAGCCAGGCTCCCACAATGACTGCGCATGCCTTGAGGTCAATGCGGTCGAGGTGGGAGCTGGCTTGCCGGCGATGGGCTGCGCAGCAGCCCCTCAGGTCACCGGATCAGTGACGGTGACGGCGGTGCTTGCCGTTGTTGTCGCCCAGGTGGTTGCCGATGGCACCACCGGCTGCGCCACCCAGGCCAGCGCCCACGGTGGAGCCGGTCTTGCCGCCTACCGCGCCGCCCAGCAGCGAACCGCCGGCCGAGCCCAAGCCACCGCCGATGGCGGCTTCGGTACGGTTCCCCTTGCGTGCACCTACCGCACTGCCGGCTGCGCCGCCGAGGCCGGCGCCGATGGCCGCCCCCGTTTTGCCGCCGATCTGTTGACCGACAACGTTACCCAGAACACCACCCAGGCCACCGCCAATGGCGGCGGTACCGTCACCGGCGAAAGCGCCCTGGCACAGCAGCAGGCCGAGGGCAAGGGAAGGCAGAGTCAGACGCATGATACGAACCTCAAAGGAATCATCAGGTTAAGGTGCCGCGCAACGGGCGGCGGGCCAGGGTTGAAAAAGACGCTTCAGCGGTAGTAGCGGTCACCACGGTATTGACGATTGTCATCATCGTCGTCGCGGTCATGCCGATGGTGGTGGCGATGGCCACGATCGCGATCACGGTCACGCCAGCCATCGTCGTCGTCATGGTAGCGATGGCTATGGCACCCTGCTGTCAGCAGGACAACGGCAATCAGCGAAAGGCTTGCAAGACGGGTCATCACGATATAGGTCCTTGATCCGCAAAGGTTTACGGCACACCCTCTGAGACTGGAAAGGATCCATTTGGTTTCGCTGGCAGGCAAAAATTTGTCGTGCCAGCGATGAGCGGCGGGGAAAATGTGGAATCAGTGGGTTGGCTGAATTGCCAGCACCACACCGTTGGTGATCTGCACCAGCACGTAGCGCCCTCCCATGTCTACCCAGTGACTCTCCTTTTCCGGCGCTGGCAGGCCCTTGGTTTTCCAGTCCTTGATTGCCTGGTCATCGCGTTTGTACTGGTCGGGTGCCTTGTCGCCGACCTTGAGCTCGCGGTTGTGGGTTTCTGGCGCGGTGATGCTTTCTTCGCCGGAGGGGGCTGCGGTGGCAGCGAGGGGCAGGCAGGGAAGGGCGGCGAACAGCAGGTAGTGCAATTTCATGACGTTCTCCTTGTGGCGGAATGCCTTATCTGCGACAGCCACCTGCGCGTGACAATTCACTCGCGATGCTTGCCAGTGCTAGAGTCGCCTTCTTTTTTACCCTGAGGATGGAACATGCGTGCGATTCTGCCGATGGCCGCGGCGCTGATGCTGGTCGGTTGTGCTTCTGCGACCATGGAAACGGCCCGCGGCGGCAAGCCGACCGCGCAGCTCGACTCGCACAAGGCGCCGGAACTGGTAGCCCAGTGCATCCAGTTCAGCTGGCAGGAGGAGAAGGTGTTCGGCGACGACGCCAGTGGTTATCTGGAACCACGCAAGCAGGGTGGGTTCACGGTGTATACCCGTGAAGCCGAGGCGTTCGTGGATGTGTACCCGCAGGCGGGTGGGGCGCGGGTGGATTACTACGCGCAGAAGAACGACGGTGTGGCCTTGCAGCGCCGGGCGGCGGCGGCGACCTGCCTGTAACGGCTGGCGACTTGGCAGGGGCTCTGTGGGGTCGTGTGGGAGCGGGCGCGCCCGCGAACACCGGCGTAGCCGGTGCCAGCCACCGCGTTGTTTCTTCGCGGGCACGCCCGCTCCCACAGGGACCGCACCAGCATTACAATTTTTAGCAAGGCTTTTGTGTCGCAGGGAGATTGGTGGAGGCTAGCATGAGCCCCCACGAATCAAGGAAGACACCATGGACCGCTCACTGCAACTCAACCGCGCCAGCTGGGATGAACGTGCCCCGCTGCACGCTGCTTCCAACGACTACGAAGTCGAACGGCTCGTCCAGCATCCCGAACACCTTTCCGAAACCGTACGCTTCGACCTGCCGTTGCTTGGCAATATCGACGGGCTCAACGCCGTCCACCTGCAGTGCCACATCGGTACCGATACCCTCTCGCTGGCGCGCCTTGGCGCCAACGTCTGTGGCCTGGACTATTCCGCGGCTTCGCTGGTCGAGGCGCGGGCGCTGGCCCAGCGCTGTGCGGCACCCATCGCGTATGTCGAGGCCGATGTCTACGACGCCGACAAGGTGTTGCCGGCCGGCACGTTCGACCTGGTCTACACCGGCATCGGCGCGCTCTGCTGGCTGCCTCGCATCGAGCCGTGGGCGCGTACAGTCGCGGCCCTGCTGAAGCCGGGCGGGCGGTTGTTCCTGCGCGACGGGCACCCGATGCTGATGGCAATCAACGAAGACCACCAGGACCGCCTGCAACTCGAATACCCGTATTTCGAGCACGAAGAGCCGACGGTTTGGCACAACGACCAGACCTACGTCGAAACCGAGCAGCGCCTTTCCCACACTGAAACCCACGAGTGGAACCACGGCCTGGGCGAGGTGATCAGCGCCTTGCTGGCCCACGGCCTGCAACTGACCGCCCTGGTCGAGCACCAGAGCATCCCCTGGGAGGCGCTGCCGGGGCAGATGGTCAAGGGCGACGACGGTGAATATCGCCTGCGCGAGCAGCCCGCACGCCTACCCCTGAGCTACACCCTGGTTGCAGTAAAAGCCTGATCAGGACAGGTAGCCACCGTCGACATTGAGTGCGGTACCGGTGGTGTAGCTGGAAGCATCGCTGGCCAGGTACAACACGGCGCCGGCCATTTCCTCGGGGTCGGCCACGCGCTTGAGCGGGATCTGCTGCAGCGCGGCATTGAGGATGGCGTCGTTCTTCACCAGTGCCGAGGCGAACTTGGTGTCGGTCAGGCCCGGTAGCAGGGCGTTGCAGCGGATCCCGAACGGCGCGCATTCCTTGGCGAAGACCTTGGTCATGTTGATGACTGCCGCCTTGGTCACCGAATAGATGCCCTGGAACAGGCCGGGCGAAACCCCGTTGATCGAAGCCACGTTGATGATGCTGCCGCCACCATGCTCGCGCATCAGCTTGCCGGCCTCTACCGACATGAAGAAGTAGCCACGGATGTTCACGTCCACGGTCTTCTGGAAAGCTCCTGGGTCGGTATCCAGCACGTTGCAGAACTGCGGGTTGGTAGCGGCGTTGTTGACCAGGATGTCCAGCCGCCCGAATTGTTCGCGGATGCCGGCGAACACTTGCTGGATCTGCTCCAGTTCACCGATGTGGCAGGCCACCGCCGATGCCTTGCCACCGGCGGCGATGATGGCATCGGCCACCTGCTGGCAACCGTCGAGCTTGCGGCTGGACACGATCACATGGGCACCTTGCTGGGCCAACAGGTGGGCGATGGCCTCGCCGATGCCACGGCTGGCGCCGGAAACGAAGGCAATCTTGCCGTCGAGGTCGAACAGGTGGGTCTTGGACATGCTGTTTTCCTTGTTATCCGTCGTCGAGGTCGGGGCTCAGAGGCTGGACTTGGCGATGACCTGCAAGGTCATCTGCTCCAGCAAGCGGTTCATGTGGATGAACTGGGCGAAGCGCTTGTCCTGGGTCTGGCCGTGGTAATAGCGGTAGTAGATCTGCTGGACGATGCCGGCCAGGCGGAACAGGCCATAGCAATAGTAGTAATCGAAGTTGTCCAGGCGGATGCCGGCGCGCTCGGCGTAGTAATCGACGAACTGGCGGCGGGTGAGCATGCCCGGCGCGTTGCTCGGCTGGCGACGCATCAGCTGCACCGGCGCCGGGTCGTCGGCCTCGATCCAGTAGGCCAGGCTGTTGCCCAGGTCCATCAGCGGGTCGCCGAGGGTGGCCATTTCCCAGTCCAGCACACCGATGATGCGCATGGGGTTGTCGGCATCGAGGATCACGTTGTCGAAACGGTAGTCGTTGTGCACGATGCCGGGCCGCGGGTGGTCGGCGGGCATTTTCTCGTGCAGCCACGCGGTCACCTGTTCCCAGCGCGGGGCGTCGGGGGTCAGGGCCTTTTCATAGCGGCTGGTCCAGCCCTCGATCTGGCGCTGCACATAGCCTTCCGGTTTGCCCAGGTCGGCCAGGCCGCAGGCGTTGTAGTCCACCTGGTGCAGTTCCACCAGGCGGTCGATGAAGCTTTTGCACAGGGCCTCGGTGCGGTTGGCGTCAAGGTCCAGCTCGGCCGGGATGTCCGAGCGCAGGATGATGCCCTTGACCCGCTCCATCACGTAGAACTCGCCGCCGATCAGGCTGCTGTCGGTGCAGTGCACATAGGCCTTGGGGCAGTAGGGGAAGCCGCTGTTGAGCTGGTTGAGGATGCGAAACTCGCGGCCCATGTCGTGGGCCGACTTGGCCTTCTGCCCGAACGGTGGACGGCGCAGCACGAAGTCGCGGCCCGGGTAGCTGACCAGGTAGGTAAGGTTGGAGGCGCCGCCAGGGAACTGGCTGATGCTCGGCAGGCCATCCAGGCCGGGGATGTTGGCTTTGAGGTAAGGGTCGATGACAGCCGCGTCGAGTTCTTCGCCGGGGCGTACCTGGGTGGACTGGTCGGTGAGCGTCATGCGTTTTCCTTATTCTCGATCGCAAGGACTATTGGCTAATCTAATGGTCCGCCGGGGAATGGGACAAGCGTGCCAGATGCCATATAGGTGAGGGTGTTGCTGCCTGATCAACTGCCTTGATGAAGCGACTGCCGGCGATAGGGTCCGAACAGGCGGGCAAAAAAAAACCGAAGCCGGTCAGGCTTCGGTTTTTTGATCATCCGCTATTTCCAGCCCTCAGGACGGGAACAGCTCGCTGAGCTTCATCGACAGCATCATGTCGCCTTCAACGCGCAGTTTGCCGCCCATGAATGCCTGCATGCCGTCGGTTTCGCCGCTGACGATACCCTTCAGGGTTTCGCTGTCCATTACCAGGGTGCAGTTGGCATCCGGGTTTTCGCCTTCCTGCAGATCGCAGGTGCCGTCCTTGACGATCAGCGCGTAGTGCTTGTCTTCGTCGGTGATGTTGAAGCCGAACACCAGGTCCAGGCCGGCGGCAGCGGATGGGTTGAACTTCTCTTGCATCTTTTTGACGGCATCAGCTACGGAGGTCATGGCGCATTCCTTATAGAGTGATTTACACGTCCCCGCAGGGACACAACAAGCCGGGCTCATCGATAGGTGACAAGCTCCGGCGCCCTCAACAGCTGCACATGGGCCTGGCTGTTGAAGGAAGCCAGTGCCACGTCGCGGCCGCGGAACTTCAGCTGGCTGAGCGACGTGTTGATGATCTGCCAGTTCAGCGCGAACGCCTGGCCGGGGGTAATACGGGTAACCAGGTGGAGCAGGGCGGCAATGGTGCCGCCCGAGGTGAAGATGGCGATATTGTCGCCGCTACCGGCGGCATCCAGTACACGCTGCAGGCCGCCTTGCACGCGGGCGGTGAACGCCTGCCAGGTCTCCAGGCCATCGTCGGCATGTTCGCCATCGTGCCAGCGTTGCACCATCAGTGCGAACAGGCGCTGGAACTCGCTGCGGTGCTGCGCGCCATTACGCAGGATGTGCAGGGCGTCGGGCTCCTGCGGCAGCAGCCCGGGCAACAAGGCGCGGATCACACCATCGGCATCGAACTCATTGAATGCTGCATCGGTCTCAACAGCCGGCACCGGGCAGCCATTGGCGTGCAATGCATCCAGGGCCAGGCGCGCGGTATCCTGCTGGCGGCGCAGGTCGCCTGCCACGCAGCGGTCCAGCCTTACACCGAGCTGGGCCAGGTGCTCACCCAGGGCCTGGCTCTGGCGCACGCCCACGGGCGAGAGGACATCGTAGTCATCGGCGCCGAAGGAGGCTTGGCCATGTCGGATCAGGTAGAGGTTGCCCACGAAAGGTTCCGGCCTGTTGGAGGTTGCTGCGAGGTTAGGATGCGGCACACGGGCTGTCAACGAAAAAACATACAAGCGTTTGAAAAGGTTGTTTGAAAGGTGTTGCCAGCGTTTGCCACGGCTGGCAGCACCTCAGGCGCAACGGTATGCTTGCTACAGTTACGCGCCGTAGTGGCGCAAGTCTTTAAGGAGTCAACGTGGAGTTTCTTGCTGAATACGCAAGCTTTCTCGCCAAAACCGCCACCCTGGTCATCGCCATCCTGATAGTGCTGTCGGCCATCGCCGGGCTGCGCGGCAAGGGGCGGCGCAAATCGGGTGGGCAATTGCAGGTCACTCGCCTGAACGAGTTCTACAAGGACCTGCGCGAGCGCCTGGAATCCGGCCTGCTTGACAAGGCCCAGCTCAAGGCCTTGCGCAAGCAGCAGGCCAAGGCGGAAAAGCGGCAGAAGAAGGGCAAGGCCGAGGAAAAGGGCCGGGTCTTCGTGCTGGACTTCGATGGCGACATCAAAGCTTCTGCCACCGAAAGCCTGCGCAACGAAATCACCGCGCTGCTGACCCTCGCCACCCCGCGTGACGAAGTGGTGCTGCGCCTGGAAAGCGGTGGCGGCCTGGTGCACAGCTACGGCCTGGCCGCATCGCAGCTGGCGCGCATTCGCCAGGCCGGCATCCCGTTGACCGTGTGCATCGACAAGGTGGCCGCCAGCGGCGGCTACATGATGGCCTGCATCGGCGAGAAGATCGTCAGCGCACCGTTCGCCGTACTGGGTTCCATCGGCGTGGTGGCGCAGCTGCCCAACGTCAACCGCCTGCTGAAGAAGCACGACATCGATTTCGAAGTGCTGACCGCCGGTGAATACAAGCGCACCCTGACCGTGTTCGGCGAGAACACCGAGAAGGGCCGGGAGAAGTTCCAGGAAGACCTGGACATCACCCACCAGCTGTTCAAGGACTTCGTTGCCCGCTATCGCCCGCAGCTGCACATCGACGAAGTGGCCACCGGCGAAGTCTGGCTGGGCGTCGCGGCACTCAACCGCAAGCTGGTGGACGAGTTGCAGACCAGCGACGAGTACCTCAGCGAACGCGCGCGCAACGCCAACCTGTTCCACCTGCACTACGCCGAACGCAAGAGCCTGCAGGAGCGAATCGGGATGGCTGCCAGTGGCACCGTGGAGAACACAGTGGTGGGCTTGTGGAGTAAACTCGGCCGCCTGCGCTAACACCTTGAACCCGTTGAAATTTTTTTTCGTTCAGGGGGTTGCAAGCTTAAAAGAATGAAGACATAATGGCGCCCATCGAAACGCAGCAAACTTTGAAAAAGGTTCAGCGTTTCAAGGAGATAGCGAAGCGCAAGCTGCTAGATCCGACCTTTGAGGCCGAGTAGCAAAGTGGTTATGCTCCGGATTGCAAATCCGTCTACGCCGGTTCGATTCCGACCTCGGCCTCCACCATTCGAAAGCCCCGCAGATTAAGGTCTGCGGGGTTTTTCTTTGTGGGTCGGAAAAAACTACGAGTTCCGAAACTGCAGGCACACAGATGGGATGGAGGGTCGGGTTGGTTGTGGGCCTGGTAGGTCGTGAATAGCGTTCGGATAAAGTCGCATAGTGCGCTGATGTATGCAATTGCCTTAGAATGCTCGCCTTTCACCCCTCAAAGGAATGAATACGTGGTGAGCAATAACGCAATCTGCTGCCCGCAATGCCAAGGTCAAAACGTCCAGCTTCTGTCTATCATCCATGCTGCTGGCACTTCTCACATACAAGCAACCCACCAAGCGCAATCCCAATCCGGATTCGGGCCAAGCGTGACCGTTGAAACTTCAGGTCGGCATCAGACCAATTTGGCGGCAAGCGTCGGTCCACCTCCAGGTAAGCGCTTGCTTGGCCCTGTCATTCTTACGGGGGTTGGCGCAATCATCTTGTACGATGGCCTCAAGCTTATGAACACGTTCTGGGGCGTTGATTGGACGAGGTTCTTCATAGGCGCGATATTTATCACCGTCGGTGTAATTGGATTCGTTCGCCACTGGAAATTCAACGTCGCACAGTACGACAAATTGGAAGAGTGGCGCCGCACTTGGATGTGCCACGCTTGTGGCACTCGATTCATTCCGTAAACGGTATTGAGAGGGCACCTGCGGGTGCCTTTTCTTTTGGCAGAGCTGTTCAGTATTGCGCTAGAGGTGGGGAACGATGCCGGACGCTTTCGTCCCATGCATCCGTATCAGCGAACGCTCGATCAGCCCAAATCCCGCTCAACAATGATCAACTCACGACGATAGGCGCGTAATGCCATCGCCTTTGCCTCCGAATAGGCGGGATCGGCATAGCACGCCTTGGCCTGAGCATAACTGTCGAATTCGACCGCCAGCGCCCGCGCGCTGGTATGCGACTCGACCAGCGCGCCAGCTGCGCCCATATGGTCTGACACAGATCGTCCAGCAAAAAAACATGTTCCATGAAACGAGGGCCGCAGCAATGCTGCGGCCACGGAAGATCAAATGCTGCGTGTTACGCCGCCATCGACCCTGATGTTCTGCCCGGTGATGTAGGCCGCGCCTTCGCTAGCAAGGAACGCAATGGTCGCAGCGATTTCTTCGCTGGTGCCGTAGCGCTTGAGCGGCACGCTGTCGCGGCGTTGCTCGGTGCTCGGCAAGCTGTCGATCCAGCCAGGGAGGACGTTGTTGATGCGCACGTTATCGCCGGCGAAATTGTCGGCGAAGATCTTGGTGAACGCGGCAAGGCCCGAGCGGAATACCGCAGAAGTCGGGAACAGCTCGCTGGGTTCGAACGCCCAGGCAGTGGAGATGTTGATGATCACTCCGCTCTTCTGACGCTGCATGTAAGGCGTCACCAGGCGAGTCGGGCGAATGACATTGAGCAGGTAAGTATCCATGCCCTTGTGCCAATCCTCGTCGCTGATTTCCAGGATTGGCGCGCGCGGGCCATGGCCGGCGCTATTGACCAGCACATCGATACGGCCCCACTTCTGCACGACAGCGTCGACCAGGCGTTGCAGGTCTTCAACCGACTGGTTGCTACCGGTTACACCAATACCGCCGAGTTCGGCAGCCAACGCCTCGCCCTTGCCCGAAGAGGAGAGAATCCCAACCTTGAAGCCGTCGGCGGCCAGGCGTCGTGCTGCCGCTGCGCCCATGCCGCTGCCACCCGCCGTAATTATCGAAACTTTTTCTACTGACATGCTGCCTCCAATCTCTCAATGCTGATTTCCAGGTGCATTCACCTTAGCAGCAGTCCCATTGGCGAGGGAGACAGCTAAACTTCACTGTTACGATAGATTAACTATCGACAGCTTGTTGCTTGAGCCAGTGTTGGACGACGCTCAATGAGTCCGGCTGTTTCATCTTGCGTGGCCAGACCAGATAAAACGACTTGTCGACCCTGAGTTGCTGGGGAAAAACCTGCATCAGTCGGCCTGCGGCAATGTCATCACCGACGAACGCAGGGCTGGCCAAGGCAATGCCCTGGCCGCTGATTGCCGCTTCAATGGCCAATGAGGTCTGATTGAAGCGCAGATTTCTGGCTGTGGGTTGCAGGTGATGCGGGAACAGCTCTGCAAGGAACTGAGGCCAGAAATTATGGGCATCGTGCAACATGACGAAGTCCTGCAACTGCGCAAAGCTGGCAGGTATTTCGCTGCCTTCGAACAGCCTTGGGCTGGCCACCGCAATGATTCGCTGCTCCATCAGCAGCTCGCTATTCAAACCTGCTCCGAACTCGGGCTTGCCATAGCGGACAGCGATATCCACACCATCGGTGCTGAAGTGCGACAGCCGGTCGGTTGCCAGCACACGCAAATCGATGTCTGGGTGGCTCTGCGCAAAATTGCCGAGCCTGGGAATCAGCCATTTCGAGGCGAAGGTAGGTGTAACGCTGACTGTCAGGTGAGAAGTCTGTGGCCGAAGCAGGCGTGTTGCCTCGTCGATCATGGCCAGTGCACTGCGAATGCTTCCGCTGTAGCCCAGGCCCGCATCAGTCAACGCCAAGCCACGGGGCAGGCGTTCAAACAAACGCAGATCCAGGCTCGCCTCCAACCCGCGTATCTGCTGGGCAACTGCCGCCTGGGTCACGCCCAGTTCCTCGGCAGCCACACGGAAGTTCAAGCGGCGAGCCACCACTTCAAAAACACGCAACGCGTTCAGCGAGGGCAAATCAGGGAAACCGTCTGGCATGGCAATGAAGATTCTATCGAGTTCGGCAATTGTTCTGTCTCTCTGATGCTTTCACAAGGTTGATAACCTGATCGGGCTCGAAAGATTCACTGTGCCGAGGCTACTCCCTGAAACTAGCTAAAGAAACCTGTGCCAATCGAAAGCATCACTTGGCTAGCTTGCTGAAACGTTTCTTCGTGTCTATAAAGGGGAACAACTCCAAGAAAGGCAACCTGTCATGCCCCTCCTCAAATTCTTCGTTGCTCTCGGCGCCCTGTCCGCAGCCTCCCACACCATGGCCTGGGATTACGTTCTGCTCGACACCGATAAAGCCGCCCAGAACTGGCAGATCACCAGCCAGCAACTTGGCATAAAAACCGACAAGCCCTTCAGCGTTACCTTGCGTACCTTGCACGGAGGCAGGCAAGAGGGTGTCAGCATCGTCGACATCGATAACGGTACGATGAAACTTTCGGTAGTGCCGACCCGTGGAATGAACGTCTTGCAGGCGTCGGTCGGCAATGTGCGCATGGGCTGGGATTCGCCGGTCCAGGAAGTGGTCAACCCGTCCTTCATCGAGCTTAATGGGCGCAATGGCCTGGGCTGGCTGGAGGGCTTCAACGAACTGGTCGCCCGTTGCGGTTACGAGTGGGTCGGCCACCCCGGCGTCGACAATGGCGAGCTGCTGACCCTGCACGGTCGGGCCGCCAACATACCTGCAAACAAAGTCACCCTGCACATCGATGAGAAACCACCATACGCCATCAGCCTGCGTGGCGAACTGAAAGAGCAGGCGTTCAAGAAAGTCGACTTCTCCGTCGTGACTGAATTGGTCACCGAACCGGGCAGCGTGATGTTCGTCCTCAACGACACCCTGACCAACAACGGCGATTATCCAAAGGAATACCAGGCGCTGTATCACAGTAACTTCAGCACCCCGTTTCTGGAGCAGGGTGCTCGGTTCGCCGCGCCAGTGAAACAGGTGTCGCCGTTCAACGACAAGGCAAGGGAAGATCTGGCCGATTGGCAAACCTACCGAGCGCCCACCAAGGACTATGACGAAACGGTTTATAACGTGGTGCCGTATGCCGATGCCCAGGGCAATACGTTAGCCGTGTTGCATGACAAGGCTGGCAGTCTGGGCGTTTCGGTCGGCTTCAATACTCGGACATTGCCTGTATTTTCACTGTGGAAAAATACCGATACCCAAGGCCAGGGTTATGTGACCGGGCTCGAGCCGGGGACGAGTTTTTCCTACAACCGCCGTTACCAGCGGCCACTGAACCTGGTGCCGACAATCGGACCGAAGGAACACAGGCAGTTCCACATCAGCTACAGCTTGTTGGCGGACAAGGTGGCAGTGGACAAGGCCTTGAAGCATGTTAGCGAGATTCAGGGCGGGCGTGAAACCGAGGTGCGGCAGACGCCATTGGTTGATCTGACCAAGGGGTAACGCCGACCAGGGCATGTCGGCTTCGTCGACTAGTCAGAACTATCAAAGTTGTTGGTTTCATGGCTTTGCTGCAAGGCTGCTTTCGACCCTTGGCTGTCATTTTGCCCAACAGCAATCATTGTGGGAGCGGGTTTACCCGCGAACACCGGCACCGCCGGTGCCATCCACCGCGGCGCCTGCTTCGCGGGTAAACCCGCTCCCACAGAGTACGCGTCGCGCTTACGAAACCAGTTATCTTTTAGCGTCCGCTTTGGGTCGATAGCTGTCTGTCGCCTACGGCCGCAGGATCCATCGCCCGCCGCTCCGTCCATTCAAACGCTAGCCTTCAGGCGGGGATATCCCGCAAACGAATTCATCCGATCCCAGGCGGTGCGAGCCGAATTCCACAACATAGCCAACCCCGCGGCGCTCCGCCTCGGCCCTGGCTGTCTTCTGGTCGGCATAAACATCGACGAAATGCCAGGGATGCCGGTCTCTCAGTACGCCCCATCCAAGCACCCAGCCGTCATTGTCCGGATCGGGTGGCAGGTTTTTCGCCAAGCTGCGGATGCCCATACATTGACCCCGATGTGCTAGCCAGTTTGCGGCTTGCGAAGCAACTACAAACCACGACTTGGACAAAAACGTATATGAAGCATAGCGCTTACTCGAAACCAGAGCCCAAGGCGCGACCATTGGTTCGCTTTTACCCCTCGAACTGAATCACCATCCGCCCTTTGATCTTGCCCTCCAGCATCTCCTCGAAGATCTGGTTGATATCCTCGATCGGCCGCAGCGTCACCTTCGGCACCACTTTCCCTTCCGCCGCAAACTGGAAAGCTTCCTGCAGGTCCTGCCGGGTACCGACCAGCGAGCCGATCACTTCGATGCCGTCCAGCACCAATCGAGGGATATTCAGGTTCATCGCTTCCGACGGCAGGCCGACCGCAACCAGGCGGCCACCCGCACGCAGGGCATCAACGGCCGAGTTGAAGGCTGCCTTGGCAACGGCGGTAACCACGGCGGCGTGGGCGCCACCGGTCTTGGCCTGGATGACCTTGGCGGCATCCTCGGTGCGTGAGTTGATGACCAGGTCGGCGCCCATCTCGCTGGCGAAGCGCAGTTGCTCTTCGTTGACGTCGATGGCGATCACTTTGGCGTTGAAGACGTTCTTGGCGTATTGCAAGGCAAGGTTGCCCAGGCCGCCGAGGCCGTAGATGGCGATCCATTGGCCGGGGCGGATGTTGGAGATCTTCACCGCCTTGTAGGTGGTCACGCCGGCGCAGGTAATGCTGCTGGCGGCAGCGGAGTCGAGCCCGTCGGGCACTTTTACCGAGTAGTCGGCTTTGACGATGCAGGCTTCGGCCATGCCGCCGTCCACGGTGTAGCCGGAGTTCTTCACTTCGCGGCACAGGGTTTCGTTGCCGCTGTTGCAATACTCGCAATGCCCGCAGCCCTGGTAGAACCAGGCCACGCTGGCGCGGTCGCCCGGTTTGAGCGAGGTGACGCCTGGCCCTACTGCCTGGACCACGCCGATGCCTTCGTGGCCTAGCACCACACCGGTCTTGTCACCGAAGTCGCCATTTTTCACATGCAGGTCGGTGTGGCACACACCGCAGCATTGCATCTTCAGCAGCGCTTCACCGTGCTCGAGGGGGCGCAGGGTTTTCTCCACCACATCCACGCGACGGCCTGGTGCAACAACAGCAGCTTTCATAGGAGCCTCCGTGTCTATCCGAATGAGCTTGGGTTATCGCCGGGGTTAGCATAGCCCTTGCCGGGTGGGGCAAAACTGCTTCAGGTCATGGTCTGGGGTGGGAGGCTTGTACGCAGCAGGGCCCTGCAGGATTCTGCGTAAGGCTCGCCACAAAAAGAAAAGCCCGCGGCAATAATGCGGCGGGCTGCAAGAACATACGGAGCAGGGCCAGTGTGCCCACCCGGATGTCAGTATTTCGTGAAGGTCAGGTCATGAGCATGTCATGCATGGCTCAGTTCCAGTTGGCTGATGACGCACACCGAGCCATCCTCGGCAGGCGTGTCGTCGGTGTAGTCCACCTGGTTGTATACCCCGCCATGGAATTTGAGCGTGCGCGTCGCCCAGGTCGCACCCAGTTGCAGGGGCGATGTGCTGCCAATACGGCCGTTGCAGCTTGCACTGACCGTGCAGGCGCCGTTGTTCGTCACGTCGATGCTCACATCGAAACGGGCACCGAGCGGTACGTCGGCCAGCACCGTGCTGCTGCTCGTGGCCGTCTGGTTGAAGTCGGTCCGGAAGCCCACGGTGATCTTGCCCTTGTTCCAGAACACCTTGATGGGCGGGTTGTCGTCGTCTTTGACGTGCATCTGGGCAATCACCACTTTTTGCGCAAAGTTCACTTTCTGCAGTGTCATGGTCTGGTGATTGCGGTGCAGGGCGCCGCTGTTCAGTGCCCAGTACGCGGGCTCCTTCCACTCGCAGCGGGTGCGGTGGGTGCTTTTGCTGGAGGCGCCCTTGGTGGGGGCGGTCATGCGGATCGAGCCGTCGCTCAGGCGGGCGATGACTTCGGGCAGGGTCGCCAGCGCCTGGGCACCGGTCAACTCCAGCGCCACCGGGTTGGTCGCGGACTTCGGCACGGGGGTGGTAATGATGAGGTTATCGATATACACAGCCATGGGCTTTCTCCTTGAAAAACGACAGGTCCTGCATCATTTGCGAGCCTGGCCAGCATGGGCGCAGTTCACTGTGATTTGACAAGGCTGGACGAAGGGGAAACCCAGGGGATAAAAAAGCCCGCCATGGGAGGCGGGCAAGCAACGTTTGAAGGGAGAGCCTGCAGAGTGGGCCCGGCCGGTTAACCGAGCATTAAGCACTAACGCATTGACCTGCGCAGCCGATCAGCCTATACAGGCCTGCCACCAGCCCAGGAGCCAGCATGCACGACGAAGACGACCTGCACGAACCCGAGCACGATCACCTGCTTGACCACGAATTCCTCTACGACGATTTGGAGCCTGAAGCGGATGCCCAGGGCGCCGAGGACGAGGTTGAGGAAGACGAGGATACGCTGGATGACCTAGATGACGAGGAGCGCGATCACCCAGCCTGGTTCGACGACTGCGAAGACGACTGACTCAGCGCCCGTCTACCGAAAAACGCCCAGGGCCGCTCACTGCCAGCATCAGCAGGCCGCCCATGATGCTGAGGTTTTTCAGGAACTGGGTCATGTTGGCGCTGCGCTCAGGGTCGACCATGCTCCAGAACGGGTGGCCCAGCAGCGCCGTGCCCAGCACGAACAGCGCCAGCAGGAAGGCCAGCGGCCGGGTGTAGAAACCGAGGATCAGCAGGATGCCGACGACGAACTCCATGAGCACGGCAACTGCCGCTGCCAGCATGGGGGCAGGGGCGCCCAGTGAGGTCATGTAGCCGACCGTGCCTTCGAACCCGGTCAGCTTGCCCCAGCCAGACAAGACGAACAGGATCATCAGCAGCACACGGGCAATCAGGATAATGATGTCGCGTTGACCATCGAACAGGGAGTAGCGCATGGCGGCGTTCCAGTGGGCGGGTACAAGCTCCACTCTAGCAGCTGCGCAAAGGATTGCTGGCGGGCAGCAAAAAGGCGCCGCAAGGGCGCCTTCGCAAAGAATTTGGTGCGAGTGGCGGGACTCGAACCCGCAAGGCTCACGCCGACAGATTTTAAGTCTGCTGTGTATACCAATTCCACCACACTCGCACGCTTGAAGGGGTCGTGACGACCAGCTCGCTTCTAAGCAGAAGGGCTTCGCAATCAAGCGCGCTTTATAACCCATTGTTATAGTTGAGTCAACCACAGCACCTATGATCAACAGAGTGAAGGGTCGATCGATTGGGCAATTGACACCTTGCTGTCATTACGCCACTGTTGCCCCTTTATTGGATCCAAGAGTGTGCGGTGATGAATCAGTCCGGTACTTCCGAGCGTATCGTACGCCCGCGGCTGTTCTGGCGACTGTTGTTCGTGCTGGTAGTCGTGTTGGGGGCGTTTCTCTACCTCAGCCTGATCAGCTTGGGCGGTTACCTGCTGATGCTGGGGTTCGATGCCGAACACCCTCAACCGCAGCGCCTGATAGCCCTGGCCGGTGGCGGGCTTATTCTGCTGGTCGGCTTGTGGCTGCTGAAAGTGGCGATGCCGCGGCGCATCAGCCCGGTGCTGGTTGAGCCAGAGCGTTGAACCTCGCCCTATCTTCCCTCCTGCCGTACCGGTGGAGCTCGCATGGTTTCAGCTGACTGCCTCGACCACCCTGTCATGCCTGCCCACCGCTATGAACAGCTGGTTCAGTCGGTGGTGGACTACGCCATCTACATGCTCGACCCATCCGGCCATGTGGTGTCGTGGAATGCAGGCGCGCAACGCATCAAGGGGTACCGTGCCGATGAAGTGATCGGCCAGCATTTCTCGTTGTTCTTCACCCCGCAGGATTGCACCGAAGGCCGCCCGGAGCGCTTGCTGCGCCAGGCGCTGGAGCAGGGCGTGGCGCAGGATGAAGGCTGGCGCGTACGCAAGGATGGCACGCAGTTCTGGGCGCTGGCCGCGCTGGATGTGATTCGCGATGACCAAGGCCAGGTCGTCGGCCTGGCCAAGGTGACCCGGGACATCACCGACCGCCGCGAGTCGGCGCTGCAACTGGACGCGGTACGCGCCCAGCTGTTCCAGGCACAGAAGCTGGAGGCCCTCGGCCAGTTGACCGGTGGCCTGGCGCATGACTTCAACAACATGCTGACCATCATCATCAGCTCGGCGCGCCTGGCGCTGGCCACACAGGACCCGGCACGCGCCCAGCGCATGCTGCAGCATATTCTGGATGCCGGGCAGCGGGGCACCGAACTGACCCAGCAGTTGCTCAGCTTTGCACGCCACCGCAAGCTTGATGTGTCTTGCGTCGCCCCGGCGAACCTTATTGCCGCCACCCGTGGTCTACTGGAGCATGCGCTGCCCGGTTCGATTGACCTGGAGGTTGTGCTGCAACCGGACCTGCCCCTGATCGAGGTGGATGCCGGGCAATTGCAGATGGTGCTGCTCAATCTGTTGTTCAATGCCCGCGATGCCATCACGGGGCAGGGCCGGATCGGCTTGACCGTCGATGTGGTCGAACTGGCCGGCGAGGTGGAAGGCCTGCACGGCGGGTTTGTGCGTTTCGAGGTGGAAGACAGCGGCGAGGGCATCGCGCCAGCGGTACTGCCGCGTATCTTCGAACCGTTTTTCACTACCAAACCCTTTGGCAAGGGGACTGGCCTGGGCCTTAGCCAGGTGTATGGTTTTGCCAGGCAGAGCGGTGGTGCCATTTGCGTCGACAGTGAGCCCGGCCGGGGAACTTGCATGCAACTTTACTTGCCAATCTATCAGCAGGCGGACAGCCAACTCGACAGGTAGAACACCATGGCACAGGCACTCAGGCGGCTGGTGACGGGGATCGATGGGCTCGATGCATTGCTCCAGGGTGGCCTGGTGGCTGGCGCGTCCTACATCATTCAGGGCCCACCGGGGGCGGGCAAGACCATCCTCGCCAACCAGCTGGCCTGCGGGCATGTGCGCGGCGGTGGCAGGGTGCTGGTGGCCACCTTGCTGAGCGAGTCGCACGAGCGGCTGTTCCAGTACCTGGCGACCTTGGAGTTCTTCGACCCGGCGCTGGTCGGCGACCCGATCCAGTTCGTCAGTGCTTTCGACACCCTGGAGCAGGAAGGCCTGGACGCCGTGGTACGGCTGCTGCGCCAGGAAATCGCCCGCCAGCAGGCCAGCCTGCTGATCGTCGATGGCGTGCTCAATGCACGGGTGCGTGCGGAAACCGCGCTGGACACCAAGAAATTCGTCTCCGAACTACAGGGCCATGCGGCCTTCGCCGGTTGCACCGTGCTGCTGCTGACCAGTGCCCGGTTGGAGGAGGGCAGCCCGGAGCACACCATGGTCGACGGCGTGATCGAACTGGGCGAGCAACTGTTCGGCAGCCGCGCCGTGCGCCATATCCAGCTGCGCAAGACACGGGGCAGTGCGGCGTTGTCGGGGCGCCATGAATGCCTCATCGATGGAGCCGGCATGCATGTATACCCGCGCCTGGAGTCGCTGTTCAGCCACCCCAGCCAGGCGGGCAGCGCCACCTTGGAGCGCGTCAGCAGCGGGGTGGCGACCTTGGATGAGATGCTTGGTGGCGGCTTGGCCACCGGCTCGGTCAGCCTGCTGATCGGGCCCTCGGGTATTGGCAAGACGTCATTGGGCCTGGCTTTTCTCGGTGCCAGCAGCCCGCAGGCGCCGGGGCTGCATTTCGGCTTCTACGAAACGCCGGAGCGCCTGCGAATCAAGGCCGCGTCGCTGGGTTACGATTTTGCAGCCATGGAGCAGGGCGGCAGCCTGCAGCTGTGCTGGCAGCCGACCACCGAGGGCCTGCTGGACCAGGTCGGCGCGCGCCTGCTCGAGCGGGTCGAAGCGCAAGGCAGCAAGCGCGTGCTGATCGACAGCCTGGGGGCATTCAGCCGCCTGGCCATCGACCCGGCGCGGCTCAATGCGTTTTTCCGCGCCCTGGCCGGCGAGCTGCGCGCGCGCGATGTTAGCGTGATGCTGACTTGGGAAATGCGCGACATCTTCGGCGCGGAAATCAGCGCCCCGGCCCCGGACCTGTCGAGTATCGTCGACAACCTGATGCTGATGCGCTTCGTCGAGCTGGGTTCGCAGCTGCGGCGCATGCTGTCGATCCTCAAGGTGCGTGACAGCCACCATGACCCTGCCTTGCACGAGCTGCTGATCGGGCCGCAAGGCATTACCCTGCGCAAGGCGTTCGAAGGCGCCTGCGGTGTGCTCTCGGGAACGCCGGTGCCGCAGGGGAGCGGGTGACGGGGCGGGCGATGAACACCATCCTGATCGTCGATGACGAGTACCTGATTGCCGACATCCTCGGTTTTGCCCTGGAGGACGAAGGTTTTCTGGTGGAAAAGGCGAGCAACGGCTGCAAGGCACTGGAGGCACTGAAGGAAAAGCGCGTTCAGCTCGTTATCACCGACTACATGATGCCACTGCTCAACGGTGAGGAGTTGGTGCGCTCGATGCGTGAGGACCCGGCCTTGAGCGAGTTGCCGGTCATCCTCATGAGTGGCGCGCAGGCCAACCAGGGATGCCCGGAACTGTTCGCCGCGGTGTTCGACAAACCGTTCGACATGGACTGTATGATCGCCAAGGTGCACGAACTGCTGGGCACCTGAGGCGCGGGGCGATCAAGCGCGTCCGTGCGGCTTGAGGCAGGTCGCTCAGTGCGAGTCGTCGTGCTTTTCCGGGGCCGGGCTGCCAGCCTGGATACGCTTGAAGATCTCTTCGCGATGGACCTGGACGTCTTTCGGTGCATCGATACCGATCCTCACCTGCATCCCTTTGACGCCCAGAATGGTGACTTTGATGTCATCGTTGATGACGATGCTTTCGCCAACCTTGCGGGTGAGTATCAGCATGTAGTTCTCCTTGGTGATGTAAAAGTCCGTCGGGCTAGTTGCCACGGCGGCGGGAGCTTGTCCCTCTTCCTTCTCATTAAAGACGCTTTCGGCGGATAGTAATTCCCCGACAGACAAATTCTGTTGCGTGTCTTCAGTCGCAGGTGCCGAAGCAAACCGCCAGCGGTTTGTCGGCCAAGGTGCTCGGTGGCAAGAATAGGGGGCTTGGCGGCCAATGGGAAATTTCTTCGCATCATGGTCTGAATAGACCGGGTTAATGGTCATCCTGTTCCTCGAGTGCCTGAAGAAATAACAGCAAGGCTACTTCTTCACGGTCCAGGCCTTTGCGTACACGGTTCTTCGGCAAGTTGGCCAGGCGCCCCAGGGCATAGTGTTCAAGTACAGCCGGGTGGATGTAGCAGCGCCTGCACACTGCCGGCGTGTTGCCCAGGCGTGATGCTACCTGGCGTACGATGGCGGCTACTTGGCGCTTGGCATCGCTCTCGGGTTCCCAGGCCAAGGGCCTGAGCAGGTCCAGGGCCAGGCTGCTGCCGGCCCAGGTGCGGTAGTCCTTGGCGGTGAAGTCGGCGCCGGTCAGCTGCTGCAGAAACTGGTTGACCTCGCTGGAGCCGACACTGTGGCGCTGGCCGTCGTCGTCCAGGTACTGGAACAGCGCTTGCCCGGGCAGCTCCATGCAGCGCTTGAGCAGGTTGGCCAGGCGCCGATCGTTGAGGCTGACGCTGTGCTCGACGCCACGCTTGCCGCGGAACTGGAAGCGGATGCTGCTGCCCTTCACCTCGACATGGCGGTTGCGCAGGGTGGTCAGGCCATAGGACTGGTTTTCACGCAGGTAGCGCTGGTTGCCGATGCGGATCAGGGTGTGGTCCAGCAGGCTGACCACCAGCGCCATTACCTTTTCCCGGTCCAGGCCTGGCCGGGCAAGGTGGGCGTGCAGTTGTGCACGCAGTTTCGGCAGGGCCTGGGCAAACGCCAGCATGCGCCCGTACTTGTGCTGGTCGCGTACTTCGCGCCACTGCGCATGGTAGCGGTATTGCTTGCGGCCCCGGGCATCGCGACCTGTCGCCTGCAGGTGGCCCTGCGGGTCGGCGCAGATCCACACCTCGGTATAGGCCGGGGGGATTACCAGTGCAGCGATGCGGGCGAGGGTATCGCTGTCGCGCACCCGCTGGCCGTCGGCATCCAGGTAGATGAAGCGCCCCCGCCAGCGCCGCCGGGTCAGGCCCGGCTGGCTGTCGTCGACGTAGTGCAGGGTGCGCGGCAGGGGGCAGTCAAGCATGGCTGGCAGGCCTCGATCAGGTCACTGATCAATGGACATCAGCCACGGGGCCGATGCTCAGCCCAGCAACGCCACCGACTTGATCTGGGCGAACAGCACCTGGCCCGGGTGCAGGCCGAGCTGGTCTGCCGAGAAGCGGGTGATGCGTGCGAGCAAGGCGTTGCCGCCGGCATCCAGGCTGACCAGCACATGGGCCGGGTTGGCGGCCGGGCGGCTTTCGCGCACGCGCACCGGCAATCGGTTGAGGATGCTCGAAGTACTGTCGGCTGCCAGGGCCAGGCTGACGTCACGAGCCTGCACCTTGACCCGCAAGGTGCTGCCCATCGCCTGGGCCGGGTAGGCGATGCGCAACAGTGGCCCATCGTTGCCGGGCAGGCGCAGTTCGAGCAGGTCGTAGTGCGGGTCGTGCCCCACCACCAGGCCCTCGAACACCACGCCAGCATCCTCGCCCTCGGCCAGCGACAGGTCGAGACGGGCCAGGGTTTCGCCGATCGGGCCGCTGGCCACTGCCTGGCCTTGCTCCAGCAACACCAGGTGGTCGGCCAGCCGCGCCACTTCCTCCTGAGCATGGCTGACATACACCAGCGGGATGTCCAGTTCGTCGTGCAGGCGTTCCAGGTAGGGCAGTATTTCGCGCTTGCGCGGCCCGTCGAGGGCAGCCAGTGGCTCGTCCATCAACAGCAGGCGCGGGCTGCTGAGCAGGGCGCGGGCAATGCCCACCCGCTGTGCCTCGCCACCGGACAAGGTCGCCGGCCGGCGTGCCAGCAAGTGGCCAATACCCAGCAGCTGGCAGGCCTGGTCGAGGCTGACCTTGCGCTCGGCAGCGGCCACCCGGCGCCAGCCGAACTCCAGGTTGCCGCGTACCGACAGGTGCGGGAACAGGCTGGCCTCCTGGAACACGTAACCCACCGGGCGCAGGTGTGGTGCCTGGAAGTAGCCACGGGCGCTGTCTTCCCAGACTTCGCCGTTGACCTCGATGTAGGCGCTGGCGGCCCGTTCCAGCCCGGCCAGGCAACGCAGGCAGCTGGTCTTGCCAGAACCGGAGTGGCCGAACAGCGCGCTGATGCCGCGCCCGGGCAGGTGCAGGTCGACGTCCAGGGTGAAGTCGTCGCGCGCCAGTTTCAGGCGCGCCACAATAGATGCGCTCATATCAGCTCCAGCCAGCCTTGCCGCGGCGCCCAGCGTACAGCAGGAGCAGCACCAGGAACGAGAACACCAGCATGGCACCGGCCAGCCAGTGTGCTTGCGAATAGGCCATGGCCTCGACATGGTCGAAAATCTGCACCGAGACCACGCGTGTCTTGTCGGGGATGTTGCCGCCAATCATCAACACCACGCCGAACTCGCCCACGGTGTGGGCGAAACCGAGGATGCTGGCGGTGATGAAGCCCGGGCGGGCCAACGGCAGCACCACGTGGACGAAGGTATCCCAGGGGCTGGCGCGCAGTGTGGCGGCCACTTCCAGCGGGCGCTGGCCAATGGCGCCGAAGGCATTCTGCAGCGGCTGGACCACGAACGGCATGGAGTAGATCACCGAGCCGATCACCAGGCCGGTGAAGCTGAACACCACGCTGCCCAGGCCCAGCGCCTGGGTCGCCTGGCCCAGCCAGCCATGCGGGCCGAGGGCGATCAGCAGGTAGAAGCCGATAACCGTGGGTGGCAGCACCAGCGGCAAGGCCACCACCGCGCCCACCGGCCCACGCAGCCACGAGCGCGTGCGCGCCAGCCACCAGGCGATGGGCGTGCCGATGATCAGCAGGATCAGGGTGGTCAGGCTGGCCAGTTTCACGGTCAGCCAGATGGCACCCAGGTCACTGGCGTCCAGTGGCATCAGATTTCATAACCGTAGGATTTGATCACTGCCGCGGCTTTCGGGCCTTTCAGGTAGTCGACCAGGGCCTTGGCGGCGGGGTTGTCCTTGCCTTTTTCGAGGATTACCGCGTCCTGGCGGATGGGCTCGTGAAGGGAAGAGGGAACGATCCAGGCCGAACCGCTTTCGACCTTGCCGTCCTTGTAGATTTGCGACAGGGCGACAAAGCCCAGCTCGGCGTTGCCGGTGGAGACGAACTGGAACGCCTGGGTGATGTTCTGCCCTTCGACCAGCTTGGGCTTGGTGGCTTCGGTCAGCTTCAGCTTGCCCAGCACCTGGGTGGCGGCCAGGCCGTAGGGAGCGGTTTTCGGGTTGGCGATGGACAGGTGCTTGAACTGGTTCTTCTTCAGCACTTCGCCGTTGGCGTCGACATAGCCGGGCGTGGCCGACCACAGGGCCAGGGTGCCGATGGCGTAGGTGAAGCGCGAGCCCGGGACAATGGCCTTTTCCTGCTCGAGCTTGGCCGGGGTGCTGTCGTCGGCAGCCAGGAATACCTCGAACGGCGCCCCGTTCTTGATTTGTGTGTAGAACTGGCCGGTGGCGCCATAGGCGGCGACCAGCTTGTGGCCGGTGTCTTTTTCGAAGTCCTTGGCAATGGCCTGGATGGGGGCTGTGAAGTTCGCTGCGACCGCGACCTGGACTTCATCGGCCCAGGCAGTGTTGAAGGCGAGCAGACTGGCCAGGGCGGCGGCAGCCAGGTGGGACGGGCGGATACGCATGAAGACAGTTCCTTGGGGGTTATCGTTATAGCCTGAACTATATAGCGATAGGCCATGGGCCGGGAAGGGGGCAAGGTCATGCGTAAGCAGGCCAGGCCCTTTCGCGGGTAAACCCGCTCCCACAGGGTCGCCCCAATATTCGAATTGTGGGAGCGGGTTCACCCGCGAAGAGGCCGGACCTGCTTATGCAGAAGCCTGGCGGCCGATCACTGCCAGCGCCTTTTCGGCAATCTCCCGGGTCAGCTCGCCCGCCGGCATATGCCTGCCCAGCCGCAACGCCTGCCCCGACCACAGGTTGCTGAAATCGCTATTGCCCTGCGGATCCGTAATCGCCCGCAAAGGCATAAGCGCTCCGCCGGCCAGTGGGAAGCGTGGCGCAAGGTCGCTCATCGGCCCCAGCTCACGCATGATGCGGTTGTTGATGCCGCGCGCCGCTCGGCCGGTGAACAGGTTGGTCAGCGCCGTGTCGCTGGCGGGTGCGCTGTCCAGGGCCTGGCGATGCGCCGGCGAGACCTTGGCCTCGGGGCAGAACAGGTACGCTGTTCCGATCTGCACTGCCGAAGCACCCAAGGCCAGTGCCGCCAACAGGCCGCGGTGGTCAGCAATGCCGCCGGCGGCAATCACCGGCACGCTGACCGCATCGGCCACCTGTGGCACCAGGGCGAAGGTGCCGATCTGGCTGGTGATATCGTCGCTGAGGAACATGCCGCGATGGCCGCCCGCTTCATAGCCCATGGCAATGATCGCATCACAGCCGTGGTGCTCCAGCCACACGGCTTCCTCTACGGTGGTGGCGCTGGACAGCACCTTGGCACCGCTGGCCTTTACCCGTTGCAGCAGGTCGGCCTGGGGCAGACCGAAGTGGAAACTCACCACCTCCGGGCGCAGTTGCTCGACCAGCTGGCAGCTCTGTTCGTCGAAAGGCGCGCGGTTGGACACCGGCGTGGGCGCCGCGAAGTCTGCGCCCACTTCGCTGTAATAGGGCTCGAGCGCCTGCTTCCAGCGTGCATCGCGCTCGGCATCGGGCGCTGGCTGCTGGTGGCAGAAGAAGTTCAGGTTCAACGGGCGGCCCGGGCAGCCGGCGCGGAAGGCGGCGATCTCGGCGCGCACCTGGTCGCCCGTGAGCATGGCGCAGGGCAGGGCGCCCAAACCGCCCGCCAGGCCCACGGCAATGGCCATGCCCGAGCCCGTCGCGCCGGCCATGGGGGCCTGCAGAATGGGCAACTCGATGCCCAGCAGGTCGAGGATGCGGCGGTCGGGCCAGTGGCTCATGCGGTTCTCCTTGCGCGGGCGAGCGGCGGGGCGGGTTCTTACAAGGCTTTGCTGACCTGGATGTCGCTGATCTTCTCGGCGTCTTCGCCGTGAATCTTGCGCAGGGCTTCCAGGGCTTGTTCGAGGGAGGCGTCGGGCATCAGTGCGAAGTCCCAGCGGCGCTGGCCGTCGAGCTTGTACTTGATGACGTACTTGGTGGTCTGGGTCATGGTGGCCTTATCTGAGTTTCGACGATGAACGACGGACGATCTTGATCTTGTGGGTCAAGGTTGGCTTGCGGGTGACCGAGATCGGGCGGGATGTCACGGTATCGATGGTGATGTTCCAGAAACCGGTGCTGGGCACGGTGATCTTCGCCGGGAACTTGTCGAAATGGCCACCGTGGTAGGTGTGACGGCCGCCGTTCTTGAAGCTGCGGAAGTTGGCGTCGTTCATCAGGCGGATATTGCAGCGCTGGGAGCACTCGATGACGACGATGTCGTCCTCGTTCAGGTGCTCGCGCTGGTGTACGAATTTCATGTGATGCTCCGCAAGGATTGGTTCTGCAAAGGCGAAAGATACCACGATGTCGGGTTACACTGCCGCGCTGTTCCGCCAGGCGTAGATAAATCTGCCAAAGCAGGGAGCAAAACAGCCTGGCTGTGGTCGAAGCGGATTCTTGAAGGCAGAGGTGCTGCAAATGAAGTGGATGGTGGCGGCGTTGGCGGTGACGCTGGGTGGCTGTGTGAGTGTTACGGAACTGGAACAGTCGCGTGAAACGCTGGATGTGATCTCCGGCAAGTCCCCGCGCGCGTATGCCGATTGCGTCAAGCAGAAGCTGGCCGATAGTCGCGACCCGCTGGTGGAAGAGCAGCGTGGTGATGGCCTGCGGCTGATCGTGCCGCAGAAGATCAGCTCGGGCGTGGGCCCGGCGGCGCTGGTGGATATCGACAAGCGTGGCAGCGGCAGCAGCATCAAGCTGCACGAGCGGCTGAACAACTTCCCGCTGCGCCTGGGCGACGTGCGCACCGCAGCCACCCAATGCATCTCCGGTAGTTGATCCAGGGCAACTGATCACGCTCCTTTTGCTTATATGTTTTAGGCCTAAGCATATAACAATAGAAAAGGAGATTCGTGATGACACCGTTGAGTCGCGTCGTGATCGGCAGTCTGCTGATCCTGGCCTGGCCCGCGGCGCATGCCGCCGATGGCCAGAAAGTCTTCACCCAGGGCGGGGCCAACCCCGCCGCCATGGCTTGCCTGGGTTGCCATGGCCCGGACGGCAAGGGCATTGCCGCTGCCGGCTTCCCACGCCTGGCCGGGCTGCCGGCCACTTACCTCAGCAAGCAATTGCATGATTGGCGCAACGGCAGCCGCAAGCAGCCGGTGATGGAGCCGCTTGCCAAGGCCCTGAGCGAGGATGAAATCAAGGCTGTCAGCACCTATCTGGCCAGCCTGCCGGCAGACCCTGCAGGCGACCTGCGTCGCCAGCAGATTGCCGATGACCCCACCACCCGCATGGCCCTGTACGGTGACTGGAGCCGGCAGATTCCTGGTTGCGTGCAATGCCATGGCCCGGGCGGTGGCGGGGTTGGCGAACACTTCCCGCCCTTGGCCGGCCAGCCCGCCAGTTACCTGGTGGCGCAGCTCAATGCCTGGCGTGACGGCACCCGCAGCAATGACCCCAACCAGCTGATGGTCGGTGTGGCCAAGGCCATGACCGATGACGAGATCAAGGCCGTTGCCGAGTTCTTCGCCCGCCCCGCCAGCCAGGAGGTCAAGCCATGAAACCGATGATTCCAGCCCTGCTGCTGCTGGCCATGGGCAGCGCCCAGGCCGCCCAGATCGCCATGGAAGACCAGTCGCAGTTGAAAGTCCCTGGCGTGCAGGCTGCGCCACAGTTCGTGCCGCCAGCGGAAAGCGAGTTGCCTGCCAATGCCTTTGGCAAGATGGTGCGCGAGGGGCATGCCTTGTTCGTCGACACCCGCAGGTTGATGCCTGAGGCCGTGGGCAATGGCATGAACTGCAGCAACTGCCACCTTGACCAGGGGCGGCTGGCGCATTCCGCGCCGATGTGGGGGGCGTACCCGATGTACCCCGCGTACCGCAAGAAAAACGACAAGGTCAACACCTACGCCGAACGTATCCAGGGCTGCTTCCAGTTCAGCATGAACGGCAAGCCGCCTGCGGCAGACAGCCCGGAGATGACAGCGCTGTCGGTGTATTCGTATTGGCTGTCGACCAAGGCGCCGACTGGCGTGGAGATTGCCGGGCGAGGCTACCCGGAGGTGCCGCAACCCAAGGGCGGGTACGACTTCAAGCGCGGCCAGCAGGTTTACCGCGAGCAGTGTGCGATCTGCCACGGCGACAACGGCGAGGGGCAGAAGGTAGCGGGCGAGTATGTGATGCCGCCGCTGTGGGGCAAGGACTCCTACAATTGGGGGGCCGGCATGCACCGCATCAACACCGCAGCGTCGTTCATCAAGTACAACATGCCGCTGGGCAAGCCGGGCAGCCTGAGTGACCAGCAGGCCTGGGACGTGGCGGCCTGGGTCAACCGCCATGAACGGCCGCAGGATCCGCGGCTGGTGGAAGGCTCCATCGAGAAGACGCGGGTAAAGTTCCACGCCAATGACGGGGTGAACCTGTATGGGCAGAAGGTCGATGGGGTGTTGATCGGGCAGGGCACGGGTAGCTGATGTATTGCCTGTGCCGGCCTCTTCGCGGGTAAACCCGCTCCCACAGGTACTGCACAGCATTCAGAGCCTGTGGTGATCCTTGTGGGAGCGGGTTTACCCGCGAAGAGGCCAGTACAGGCAACCCCGATTTCCTGTCATCGAACGGTCATGGATGACAGCAATATTTACGATCCCTCGGAACTATCTACACTGGGTTATCTCTATCTTCCCATCGATCGGCCACAGGTAGGGCATTGTAAGGTGACTGCCGCCTGATTAGACTGCGCCGAATTCCACAGGCCTAGCCTTTTGTAAGGACGTATATGATCAAAAAATGCTTGTTCCCGGCAGCCGGTTACGGCACCCGCTTCCTGCCCGCTACCAAAGCCATGCCCAAGGAAATGCTGCCGGTGGTCAACAAGCCACTGATCCAGTATGGCGTTGAAGAGGCACTGGATGCCGGTCTGAACGAGATCTCCATCGTCACCGGGCGCGGCAAGCGTGCTTTGGAAGACCACTTCGACATCAGCTACGAGCTGGAAAACCAGATCAAGGGCACCGACAAGGAAAAATACCTGGTTGGTATCCGTCGCCTGCTCGACGAGTGCTCGTTCTCCTACACCCGCCAGACCGAAATGAAAGGCCTGGGCCACGCCATCCTGACTGGCCGCCCGCTGATCGGCGACGAGCCGTTCGCCGTGGTGCTGGCGGACGACCTGTGCGTGAACCCGGAAGGTGACGGCGTACTGACCCAGATGGTCAAGCTGTACAACCAGTTCCGTTGCTCGATCGTCGCCATCCAGGAAGTCGATCCGCAGGAAACCAACAAGTACGGCGTGATCGCCGGCGACATGATCCGTGACGACATTTTCCGCGTCACCAACATGGTCGAGAAGCCAAAGCCGGAAGATGCCCCGTCGAACCTGGCGATCATCGGTCGCTACATCCTGACCCCGGACATCTTCGACATCATCGCCAACACCGAGCCGGGCAAAGGTGGCGAGATCCAGATCACCGACGCCCTGATGCAACAGGCGCAGAACGGCTGCGTGATCGCCTACAAGTTCAAAGGCAAGCGTTTCGACTGCGGTGGCGCCGAGGGCTACATCGACGCGACCAACTTCTGCTTCGAGAACTACTACAAGACTGGCAAGGCTTACTGATAAGCCGCTACTTGTATCAAAGCTGATAACTGGGGCTGCTTTGCAGCCCTTCGCGGGCACGCCCGCTCCTACAGGTACTGTGCAGGCCTTCAAGGTTGTGCCGGTACTGTGGGAGCGGGCGGGCCCGCGAAGGGGCGCAAAGCGGCCCCAGTGCGTTATGCTGGGCGCCTGCCTAGGAGAGTGAATACATGGCCTACGATTTTGATCTGTTCGTGATTGGTGCCGGGTCCGGCGGTGTGCGCGCGGCGCGGTTTGCCGCCGGCTTCGGCGCAAAGGTGGCAGTGGCCGAGAGCCGCTACCTGGGCGGTACCTGCGTCAACGTGGGTTGCGTGCCGAAAAAACTGCTGGTGTACGGCGCACACGTCGCCGACGAACTGGAGCAGGCCGCAGGCTTCGGCTGGACCCTGGAAGAAGGGCATTTCGACTGGGGCACCCTGATTGCCAACAAGAACCGGGAAATCGAGCGCCTCAACGGCATCTACCGCAACCTGCTGGTCAACAGCGGGGTCGCCCTGCTGCAGGGGCATGCGCGCCTGACCGGTGCCAACGAAGTGGAAGTGGACGGCCAGCGCTACACCGCCGAGCACATCCTAATCGCTACCGGTGGCTGGCCACAGGTGCCGGACATTCCGGGCAAGGAACTTGCCATCACCTCCAACGAAGCCTTCTACCTCAAGGACCTGCCACGCCGGGTGCTGGTGGTGGGCGGTGGCTACATCGCCGTCGAGTTCGCCGGCATCTTCCAGGGCCTGGGGGCGGCTACCACGCTGCTGTACCGTGGCGACCTGTTCCTGCGTGGCTTCGACGGTTCGGTGCGCACGCACCTGAAGGAAGAACTGGAAAAGCGCGGCCTCGACCTGCAGTTCAACGCCGACATCCAGCGCATCGACAAGCTCGAGGACGGCAGCCTGAAGGCCACCCTCAAGGATGGCCGCGAGCTGGTCACCGATTGCGTGTTCTATGCCACCGGCCGGCGCCCGATGCTGGACAACCTGGGCCTGGAAAACACCGGTGTCGAACTGGATGCACGCGGTTACATTCGGGTTGACCAGCAGTACCAGACCACCGCGCCGTCGATCCTGGCCATTGGCGACGTGATTGGCCGCGTGCAATTGACTCCGGTGGCTCTGGCCGAGGGCATGGCCGTGGCCCGGCGCCTGTTCAAGCCCGAGCAATACCGCCCTGTGGACTACCAGAACATACCCACCGCGGTATTCAGCCAGCCGCCCATCGGCACCGTGGGCCTGACCGAGGAGCAGGCGCTGGAGGCCGGGCACAAGGTGCAGGTATTCGAGAGCCGCTTCCGTGCGATGAAACTGACCCTGACCGACATCCAGGAAAAGACCCTGATGAAGCTGGTGGTCGATGCCGAGACCGACAAGGTGCTGGGCTGCCACATGGTTGGCCCCGACGCCGGCGAGATCATCCAGGGCCTGGGCGTTGCCCTGAAGGCCGGTGCGACCAAGCAGCAGTTCGACGAAACCATTGGCGTGCACCCGACCGCGGCCGAAGAGTTCGTGACCATGCGCACAGCGACACGCTGATCCCAACGGAACGCATACCGTTGTAGGAGCGGCCTTGTGTCGCGATGGGCTGCGAAGCAGCCCCAGTATTTCTGCAATCGTGAGATACACAGGGGCTGCTTCGCAGCCCATCGCGACACAAGGCCGCTCCTACAGGAGTGATCCGACCATGGAGTCAGGAGGTACGACCCCGCAATCCTTTGCTCAGCCCATTCCCTTCTATTAATTATCCTCGGTTATAGCCAAAACCAATCACAAGCATGAGCTTTGCCAATGAGCCTTTGTCGGGACCAGCGGTTAGGATTCTCTCCATCAACTGATTCCAACCCCATGAAGGAGCGTCTCTCATGCCAATCATCAACAGCCAGGTCAAACCGTTCAACGCCACCGCCTACCACAAGGGCGAGTTCGTCCAGGTCAGCGAAGCCGACCTGAAAGGCAAGTGGTCTGTCGTGTTCTTCTACCCGGCCGACTTCACCTTCGTCTGCCCGACCGAACTGGGTGACCTTGCTGACAACTACGCCGAGTTCCAGAAGCTGGGCGTGGAAATCTACGGCGTGTCCACCGATACCCACTTCACCCACAAAGCCTGGCACGACACTTCGGACACCATCGGCAAGATCCAGTACCCGCTGATCGGTGACCCGACCCACGTCATCTCGCGCAACTTCGATGTGCTGATCGAAGAAGCCGGCCTGGCCGATCGTGGTACCTTCGTGATCAACCCGGAAGGCCAGATCAAGATCGTCGAACTGAACGACGGTGGTGTAGGCCGCGATGCTGCCGAACTGCTGCGCAAGGTGAAGGCTGCCCAGTACGTTGCCGCTCACCCAGGCGAAGTTTGCCCGGCCAAGTGGAAAGAAGGCGAAGCCACCCTGGCTCCATCGCTGGACCTGGTCGGCAAGATCTAATTTTCGCCCGATAAGCGCCTGCGCGACGACCATGCTGCGTTGAAAACAGGCTCGGAATGCTCATTGACAACCTGTCAACTCCGCTTCCTCGCCTGTTTTCGCCTTGCCTGATCGCCGCGCAGGCACTTCTCGAACGAAAATCCGATCATGCGCATGTCGCGGGCGGTAGCCAGCCGCCAAAGCTGAAGTACCTACCGCCCCGTAGAAGCGCCCGGGCGACCTCGCCTGGGCGTTTTTGTATCCGAGTTTTGAAAAAGGAATCGCCCGTATGTTGGACGCCACGCTTAAATCGCAACTGAAAACCTACCTGGAGCGGGTCACCCAGCCGATCGAGATCGTTGCCTCCCTCGACGACGGCGCGAAATCCCGCGAATTGCACGATCTGCTGGTGGAAATTGCCAGCTTGTCGAACCTTATTACCTTCAGCGCGGACGGCAGCGATGCCCGTCGTCCATCGTTCTCGCTGAACCGCCCGGGAGCCGACATAAGCCTGCGCTTCGCCGGCATCCCCATGGGCCACGAATTCACCTCGCTGGTGCTGGCACTGCTGCAAGTCGGTGGCCACCCGTCCAAGGCCAGTGCCGAAGTGATCGAACAGATCCAGGCTCTGGAAGGCGAGTTCACCTTCGAAACCTACTTCTCGCTGTCGTGCCAGAACTGCCCGGACGTGGTCCAGGCACTGAACCTGATGGCGGTGCTCAACCCCAACGTGCGCCACGTGGCCATCGACGGCGCGCTGTTCCAGGCGGAAGTGGAATCGCGCAAGATCATGGCGGTGCCGAGCATCTACCTGAACGGCGAAGTGTTCGGCCAGGGCCGCATGGGCCTGGAAGAAATCCTCGGCAAGATCGACACCAACGCAGCCGGTCGCCAGGCCGAGAAGATCAACGCCAAGGACGCCTTCGACGTGCTGGTGGTCGGTGGTGGCCCAGCCGGCGCTTCGGCAGCCATCTATGCCGCGCGTAAAGGCATCCGCACCGGTATCGCGGCCGAGCGTTTCGGCGGCCAGGTGCTCGATACCCTGGCCATCGAGAACTTCATCTCGGTACAGGAAACCGAAGGGCCGAAGCTGGCCACGGCGCTGGAAGAGCACGTCAAGCAGTACGACGTGGACATCATGAACCTGCAGCGCGGTGAAGCGCTGATCCCGGCCACCGATGGCGGCCTGCACGAAGTACACCTGGCTGGCGGCGCCTCGCTCAAGGCCAAGACCGTGATCCTGGCAACCGGTGCCCGCTGGCGCGAAATGAACGTGCCGGGCGAGCAGGAATACCGCGCCCGTGGCGTGGCCTACTGCCCGCACTGCGACGGCCCGCTGTTCAAGGGCAAGCGCGTGGCGGTGATCGGTGGTGGCAACTCGGGCGTGGAGGCGGCCATCGACCTGGCGGGTATCGTCGCCCAGGTAACGTTGATCGAGTTCGACAGCCAGCTGCGTGCCGATGCGGTACTGCAGCGCAAGTTGCACAGCCTGCCGAACGTGAAGGTGATCACCAGTGCGCTGACCACCGAAGTGCTGGGCAATGGCGAAAAGGTGACCGGCCTGCGTTACAAGGACCGCACCACCGACCAGCAGCATGAAGTGGCGCTGGAAGGCATCTTCGTGCAGATTGGCCTGCTGCCGAACACCGACTGGCTGAAAGGAACCGTCGAGTTGTCGCCGCGAGGCGAGATCATCGTTGATGCCAAGGGCCAGACCAGCATCCCGGGTGTGTTTGCGGCGGGTGACGTGACGACTGTGCCGTACAAGCAGATCGTGATTGCGGTGGGTGAGGGGGCCAAGGCATCGCTGGCGGCCTTTGACCACCTGATCCGCACTTCGGCACCGGCGTAAGCCCGTACCGGCCTCTTCGCGGCTAAAGCCGCTCCCACAGGTACTGCGCAGATTTTGCAAACTGTGCAGATCCCTGTAGGAGCGGCTTTAGCCGCGAAAGGGCCGGTACAAGCAAAGCAATAACCGAGGATGTCTATGATTACTGCAGACACCCTCAGGAATCACACCCATGACCCTGATCAGCCGCGAACCCTGGTGGCTAGTCCCCCCAAAACCCGGGCAGCAAGAGCAGGACCTGCACTGGGGCTACCTGGAAATCTACGCCGACGGCCGCACCGTGTTCGTCGACCAGCGCCCCAGTGACCGGGAGTTGGCCGAGCGCAAGAGCTGCCGCAACTTCCCCGACCCCGAGCCGTGACGGCTCAGCCTTCCAGTTCGGCCAGGCGTGCCTCCAGCGCCGCGATGCGCGCTTCGAGGGCTTCGATGCGCTCTTCCGACACATTGCCACCGCTGCTGCGTGCCCCGCCTTCCTGCTGCCGTGCAGCCAGGATCGCCTCGATTTCCGCCGGGTCGCCCAAGGCATGGGTGTAACGGTCTTCGCGCTGGCCGGCCTGGCGTGGCAGGTGCAAGGCCAGGCCGCGCGAAATCAGGCGCTCCAGCTGGTGCTGGATCTGCTCGGTGTCGTCGAAGTCGTGCAGGCGGTTGCTGCGGGTCAGCAGTTCGTTGAGGGTTTGCGGCCCGCGCAGGAACATCAGGCCCATCAGCACCAGTTGCGCCGGCACCAGCTCCAGCGCCTTGTCCACCCGTTGTTCCCAGCGGTCGGCGCGGCTGCCCATCTGCAGGCGGGTCATGTCTTGCCCCTCGAGGGCGCGCAGGGCCTGGCCGACCTGGCCTTGGGTGAGGTTCATCACCGGCTCGCGACTGGTCTTCTGGTTGCAGGCCAGGACCAGGGCGTTGAGGGTCAGCGGGTAGCTTTCCGGGCTGGTGGCCTGCTTCTCGATCAGCGAGCCGAGAATACGGATCTCGATGCTGTTGAAGCGGCCTTCGCCGGCGGTTTCGTGTTCTGACATGGCCCTGTCTCATTGCTGGGGAAAGGCCACTAGGGTAGGTAATGCCATCGTGTTAGGCAATTGGCACCTGTGGGAGCGGGTTCACCCGCGAACACCGGCGCAGCCGGTGCCATGCACCGCGTCGTCTGATTCGCGGGTGAACCCGCTCCCACAGGGCCCCGGCAAACTCAGGCTTTACGCTCTTCAGCCTGGCACGCCGCCGCTGTAAACAGCACATCGGTCGAAGAATTCAGCGCCGTCTCGGCCGAGTCCTGCAGCACGCCGATGATGAAGCCAACCGCCACTACCTGCATGGCAATTTCGCTAGGGATGCCAAACAGGCTGCACGCCAGCGGAATCAGCAGCAGCGAGCCACCGGCCACACCCGAGGCGCCGCAGGCACAGACCGCCGCCACCACGCTGAGCAGCACGGCGGTCGGCAGGTCCACCGGAATACCCAGGGTATGTACAGCCGCGAGCGTCAGCACGGTAATGGTGATGGCGGCACCGGCCATGTTGATGGTCGCACCCAGAGGGATCGACACCGAGTAGGTGTCTTCATGCAGGCCAAGGCGCTCCGACAGGGCCAGGTTGACCGGGATGTTGGCCGCCGAGCTACGGGTGAAGAACGCGGTGATACCGCTTTCGCGCAGGCACAGCAGGGTCAGCGGGTAGGGGTTGCGGCGGATTTTCCAATACACGATCAGCGGGTTCATCACCAGCGCCACGAACAGCATGCAGCCGATCAGCACCGCCAGCAGGTGCAGGTAGCCGAGCAGGGCGTCCAGGCCCGACTGGGCCAGCGTGGCGCTGACCAGGCCGAAGATGCCCAGCGGGGCGAAGCGGATGACCACGCGCACGATCAGGGTCACGCCATTGGACAGGTCCTCGACCACGGTGCGGGTGGTTTCGCCGGCATGGCGCAGGGCCACGCCCAGGCCGATGGCCCAGGTCAGCACACCGATGAAGTTGGCGTTGAGCAGGGCGTTGATCGGGTTGTCGACCGCACTCAGCAGCAGGTTCTGCAGCACCTCGGTGATGCCGCCCGGCGCGCTCAGCGTAGCGTCGCCGGTGCTCAGCACCAGGTTCGACGGGAACAGCATGCTGGCAACCACCGCGACTACCGCGGCGCCGAAGGTACCCAACAGGTACAGCCAGAGGATCGGGCGGATGTGGGTTTCCTGGCCGTGGCGGTGGTTGGCGATCGAGGCCATGACCAGGATGAACACCAGCACGGGTGCCACCGCCTTGAGGGCGCTGACGAACACCTTCCCGAGGAAGGCCATGTCGCGGGCGATGGCGGGCGCGAGCAGGGCCAGGGCGATGCCGGCGATCAGGCCGATGACGATCTGCGTCACCAGGCTGGTGCGGTTGAGGAAGCGGAGGACGGGGGTCATGTGCAGCGATATCCCAGCATGTTCAAAAAGGGCGCGACTTTACCATAGACCTTCGTCGAGCAGGGCGGCCTGAAGAAGTCAGCGCCCGCGCCGCCGCGACACCCGCGCCTCGATGTTCTTGCGCCCGATCAGCAGCGGCGGCTTCTCCACTACCGGCTCGTCCGCCAGCCACTTGTACATCACCAGGCAGTCCACCAGCCCCAGGCGGGCATGGCGGTAGGCCTTGGGCAGGCGGCCAACGGTTTCGAAGCCCAGCTTGTGCCACAGCGCCACTGCCACCTCATTGGTGGCCACCACCGAGTTGAACTGCAGGGCCAGAAAGCCCTCCTGGCGTGCCTGTTTCTGGGAGTGTTCGCACATCAACCGCGCAACGCCGCGGCCGCGTGCCGCTTCACAGACCATGTAGCCGCAATTGCCCACGTGCCCACCAGGCCCGGCGGCATTGGCCTTGAGGTAATACGAACCCAGCATCGCGCCGTCTTCCTCGGCCACGAATGTGCGCACGGGCAGTTCCAGCCACAGCTGGCGGGCCTGATCGAAGCTGAGGGCCGGGTCGAATGCGTAGGTTTCACGGGCCTGTACGACGGCCTGGAAGGTGGGCCAGAAGCGTTCGAAGTCTTCCGGTGTCATGGGGCGGATGTGGATCATGCGGGTTCCTGCAAGGGCTGGGCCGCCCAGTCTGGGTGGCGCGGCGCCGTCGCGCAAGGGCGGCGACGCCAATTGCGCTCAGCCGTTGGCCTTGCCCACCGCATCCATGGCACGTGCCGAGTAGACCAGCGCGGCACCGGCGTTCATCGCCACGGCCACGCCAAGGGCCTCGGCGATTTCCTCGCGGCTGGCGCCGTGCTTGACGGCCTGCTGCGAATGCACCGCGATGCAGCCATCGCAGCGTGTGGTCACGGCCACGGCGAGGGAGATCAGCTCGCGGGTCTTGGCGTCCAGGTGGTTGGTCTTGGCCCCTGCGCCGCTGGCGGTCATGTAGCCGGCCACGGTGTCAGGGGAAAGCTGCTTGAGATCGCCGATGCCGGCCATCAACTGCTTACGGTAGGCGTCCCAGTCCATCATGCTCATCGTCTTCACCTTGGGGAGGTTGCGAGTGGAGCTTTCAGGCTAGTCGAAGAGTGGAAAGTGTGAGGCTTGTACTTTGGTTGGTTGCGCGCAGGCCTTTTGGCTGCGCGCAACCACACCGATCAGATGTAGATGAACACCAGCACCAACGCCGCGACGAATGCCCACTTCTCCAGGTAGTAACGCGTGCGGTTGCGCTTCTTCATCGCCTTGCCACGTTCGCGGATCTTGTAGATGCGGGTGAACAGACGGTTGATGCCACCGGTCTTGTCGCCGGCATCATTGGGTGCGGCGGCAGCGGCCATGACGTTGCGGCTGAACCAGCGGTTGAACGCGGTCGCCCAGCGGTACTTGAGCGGGCGTTCAACGTCGCAGAACAGGATGATGCGGTTGTGCTCGGTGGTATTGGCCGCGTAGTGGATGTAGGTCTCGTCGAAGACCACGCCCTCGCCATCGCGCCAGGAATACTTCTCACCGTCCACGTCGATGTAGCAACCGTCGTCGTTCGGCGTGTCCAGGCCCAGGTGGTAGCGGTACGAACCGGCATACGGGTCACGGTGGCGCACCAGCTTGGCGCCCGGCGGCAGGGTGGCGAACATGGCGGCCTTGACCGTGCCGATGCCTTTGAGCAACTCGGTGGTGCGTGGGCACAGGGTCATCGCCGACGGGTGGCTTTCGCCGTACCACTTCAGGTAGAAGCGCTTCCAGCCGGTCTTGAAGAATGAGTTGAAACCGACATCATCGTAATTGTCGGACTTCTTGATTTCGCCCACATGCAGCAGTTGCTGGGCTTCCTCGCGGATTTCCTGCCAATGGTCCTGCAGCGTCTGCAGTTCGGGGAAGGCCTCCACCGGCAGGTACGGCTTTGCAGGGTGCCGGGAAAACAGGTACAGGAAGCTGTTGACCGGGGCCAGGAAGCTGGAGTGGTCGCCCAACTGACGGGTCAGCTTGTGGCGAACGCGACCGCGCAGGTGAACATAGGCGATCGAGAGGGCGAAGATGAGTACGAGTGCAATTTTCATGGACGTTTACTTGTCGAAAAATGGCCATGCGCCATGGCATTAGCCCGCCAGCATAAACAATCATGGGGGTAGTTTGTACTTATTGTTACGAAACGACGGGGCGACTTAGGTTTAATGCCCGGTAGCCTTGCGCAAACGTTTCATGTTCAGGAGTTCGTATGATTCAGGACGTACGCCCCAGCGGTACCCCCTTCAAGCGGCTGTTCTTTGCCTTGCCGGTCAGCGATGCCCAGCGCCGCGCCCTGGCCCAGTGGCGGCGTGGCTTGAACCTGCGCAGCGGCAGGCCAGTGCCGGCTGCCAACTTCCATGTAACAATGCTGTTCCTTGGCGATGTGGATACCGCCCAGGTGCCGGCAATTTGTGCGGCGGTCGACCAGCTGGCCCTACCGGCCACGTCACCACGGCTGTTACTGGACCGTTTGCAGGTGTGGCAGCGGGCCAGCGCCCTGGTGCTGGAGGCGCAGCAGACCCCACCGGCCCTGTTGCAACTGGTGTACAGCTTGCAGCAGGCGCTGCTGCCGTTGGGGGTGGAAGCGGCCGACCGTGAGTATCGCCCGCACCTAACGCTGGCCAGGGACTACCGCGGCCAGCCGCCAGAGGCCAGCAGCGCGCCGGATTTCTACCTCGCCGCCCGCCATTTCACACTGTACGAGTCGCGCAAGGGCGCTTACTGGCCATTGGCGCAGTGGCCGCTTTCGAGCTGATCCAGGCTGCGGCCGGCATTGTGGGTGTTGCTGGTAGGCGCCTGCTGGTGGGGGCGGTGGATGCCTTGTGCCAGGCGGCTGCGACGGGGGAGTTGGAGGCCGGGCAGGCCAAGGCCGAATTGCAGGCAGCGATAGTGGCGATGGTCGAGCGGCACTGCACATAACTCATTGAATTAGCAGGGGCCCTGTGGGAGCGGCTTTAGCCGCGAACACCGGCGCAGCCGGTGCCATGCACCGCGTTGGATTCTTCGCGGCTAAAAGCCGCTCCCACAGGGTACGCGGATTGCTTGCAATTTCAGTTATCTACGCGACAGCGCAGCCCAAAGGGCTGGGTGATCTCCCACAGGGTTTACGCATGGCTTGCTGGCGATGAGCCAGTGAAGGCCACTACACCGGCAGGCTCTGGTACGGCAATTCATCCCCCGGGCTGCGGTCGAACTGGCGCTTGTACTCGCGGCTGAACTGCGAGGTGCTCTGGTACCCCACCCGGTGCGCGGTCTGCGCCACCCCCAGGCCTTCGCCGATCAGCATCTGCTGCGCCTTTAGTAGCCGCAGGCGCTTGAGGTACTGCATTGGTGCCATGTCGGTGCAGCGCTTGAAGTGCTCGTGGAAGGTCGAAACGCTCATGTTGGCGCGCGCGGCCAGCGCTTCCACGCTCAGCGGCTCGGTGTAGTGTTCGCGCAGGTGGGCAAGGGCGGCGCCGATGCGGGCGAAGTGCCCTTGTTGCTCCACCAGCGCCCGCAATACGCCTGCCTGTGGGCCGCGCAAGGCGGTGTACAGCACCTCGCGTACCCGCGCCGGGCCCAGCACCTTGGCGTCCACTGGGTCCTGCAGGCAGCGCAGCAGCCGTTCCACGCATTCGCGCATCGGCGCATCGAGTGCCGCCGAGGTCATCGACTGCGGGGTTTGCGCCTGCACCGCGGCATCCGGCGCCAGGGCCATGCTTTGCACCAGTTCACCCAGCACGCCGCGGTCGATGTCCACCGCCACGCCCAGCAACGGTGCTTCGGGGGTGGCGAAGGTTTCGCACATGAACGGCACCGACAGTGCCTGCACCAGGTAATGCCCGGCGCCGTACTCCAGGGTACGCGGCCCCAGGCGTGCCAGCTTGCTGCCCTGGGCCAGGATCATCAGGCTGGGTTCGTAGATCTGCGGGCTGCTGGCCACATAGTGGTCCCAGCTCAGCACCTGCACCTGGGGCAGGTGCGTGGGCACGAAGCCCGGGCGCGTGGCGAGGCTGCGGATCAGTGTGCAAAGCGGCGCATTGGCGTCGACGTGGCGGGTCAGTTGCATGATGGACCTGGGCAGAGGATCAGACAGTCTGATCATCGCAGAATGAACGCTCGGCGCCAGGTGCTGCATGGCATCTTCGGAGAATCAGGCATCGATGCCGGAGAATCAGCCGTGGGCGAGGCGGCGCATGGCGCGCAGAATGCGCCGCCTGAATCGTTTCACTTCATAGCGAGGCCCTGCATGTACACCGCCATCGGTTACGCCGCCCAGACCCCCACCAGCCCTCTGGCTCCCATGATCTTCGAGCGTCGCAGCCCGCGCCCTGACGACGTCGCCATCGATATCCTGTACTGCGGCGTGTGCCACTCCGACATTCACCAGGCGCGCAACGAATGGGGCATTGCCGTGTACCCGCTGATGCCGGGCCACGAGATCATCGGTCGCGTCACCGCGGTGGGCGAAAAAGTGACCGCGCACAAGGTCGGTGACCTGGTCGGCGTTGGCTGCATGGTCGACTCGTGCCGCCACTGCGAAGCCTGTGCCAAGGACCTGGAGCAGTACTGCCTGGAAGGCCCGACCATGACCTACGCCACCCCGGACCGGGTCGACGGTAGCAACACCATGGGCGGTTACTCCAGCAGCATCGTGGTCAGCGAGCACTTCGTGGTGCGCATCCCGGCCGGCATGGACCTGCCAAGTGCCGCGCCAATCCTCTGCGCTGGCATCACCACCTATTCGCCGCTCAAGCACCACGGTGTCGGCCCCGGTCACAAGATCGGCATCCTCGGCATGGGCGGCCTGGGCCACATGGCTATCAAGCTGGCCAAGGCCCTGGGCGCCGAAGTGACCCTGTTCACCCGCTCCCAGGCCAAGGCCGAGGAAGCCCGTCGCCAGGGTGCCGACCATGTGATCGTGTCCACCGATGCCGAGCAGATGCACGCCGCGGCGGGCCGTTTCGACTTCCTGCTCGACACCATCCCGGTGCAGCACGACCTCAACCCGTACCTGGAAACCCTGAAATTCGATGGCGTGCATATCCTGGTCGGCCTGATCGAGCCGATCGACCCGGCGGTGCATGCGGCCAATCTGGTGATGAAGCGCCGGGTGCTGGCGGGGTCGTTGATCGGTGGTATTGCCGAGACCCAGGAAGTGCTGGATTTCTGTGCCGAGCACGCCATTCGTTGTGATATCGAGTTGCTGGATATCCGCAACATCAACCAGGCGTATGAGCGGATGATTGCCGGGGACGTGAAGTACCGGTTCGTGATCGATATGGCTACTTTGCAAGGCTGATTGGTTGCCTGCCCCGGCCTCTTCGCAGGCTCGCCCGCTCCCACAGGTAAATCACAGCCTACGAAGTCTGTGCAGTACCTGTGGGAGCGGGCGAGCCCGCGAATAGGCCAGTACAGGCAATGAAAATGCTGGATCTGTTACCAGGCCAATGCCCTGTCCCAGCCTTTCCAGAACAACCACCGCCGTACCTCGCCATGCGCCCCGGTACCGATCTGCCAGGCCGGCCGCCCGTTGTCCAGGGCAATCACCGAAACGAACCCGGCATGGCTCGCCGCTACCAGGGTACGCCCGTCCGCACTGATATCCAGCGCACTGATGGTCGACCCCAGGTAATGCTGCCAATGCTCCATGCCATCTTCGCCAAATGCCCGCAGGTAACCATAGGCATCCCCCACGATGTACTCGCCGTCGCGCGCCACGCCGGCATATACCCGTGCGCCATCCTGTACCAGCGGGGTACGCGGGTCCTGGCTGTAGTAGTCGGTATCCAGCCCCGGCAAGTCGGCCACCCTGACAGCCAGCGTGGCACCGCTGTAGAAATGGCAGGCATTGACTATCAACTGGTCACCCGCGCGGTTGAACAGCGCAAAGTGCGGATACTCGCTGGCCGGGCCGATTGCCGCCACGGGCCTGAGCTGGTCGTCCAGCACCAGGTGACGGCTGCCTTGCTCACCGACCACGATCAACCGGCCATCCGCCGACACCGCACCGTGCTCCATGCTCAGCCCGAGGCTGATGTCGTCGGGGTCGGTGCCTTCGTCCAGCTCGTCGAGCACCCGCGCTTGGTGCGGCAGCAGGCGGGTCGCGCCGTGGCGCGTCAGCAGGAAGATACCCTCGGCACTCACCAGCAGCACCCGCTGGCCATCCGGGAAGGGGATCAGCGCGGTTGGCGTCGGCGGCAGGTCGAATGGCTCGAACGGGTAACCCGGCGGTAACCCCTCCAACCCCGTGGGCCAGGCCAGGCGCAGCACCTGCGGGCCGCCCCAGCCATCGGTCACGCGTATGCCCTCGGCATTGGCCAGGGCGAAATAGCGGCGGGCCGGGCAGCGGCCGAAGTGATCGACGCCGATCACCGGGGTCACCCCGAGAGGGTCGATGCGCACCACCTGGCCTTTGTCATGCGGCATGCCGATACGTGCCAGCAGGCTGCCATCCTCCAGCAGCAGGACGTTGCCGATGCCTTGCCCGTGCTCCTTGATCAGCGGCAGCAATGGGTGGTGGGCGGGTGGCCAGGCTTCGCGGAAGGCTTGCTGCTCGAAGGCTTCTACGCCAGGCCGGTTGGCTGCTTGCAGGGCTTGCAGCCAGGCATTGAGCAAATGATCGGTGGCTTGCGGCAGGGGCTCTTCGAGGTCATCCCAGCCTTGCGCGCGGCCCTGCGCGACATAGTCGTTGACGGCCTGGGCATAGGCAGTAACCGCCTGCTGCCACTGTTGCTGCTGGGAGTGCTGCTGGTCCATGAGCGGATCGGGCTCCTTGTTGCATACGCGTTCGCACAAAGCGCGCATGTTACTCCTTCTGCCCGCCTCGCGGTTGTGAGCCCCCGGCTTGACGCGTACCATGCCGGGCATTCCTTCCAATAACAAAGCGTGCGTCCACACCCCGGCAAGCGGGTGGCTGGCGTGCGTCCTGTTGCCTTGCCTGCGGAGAAGCGGTTTGCACCCATGAACGGACCCACACCCACCAACATGCCACCCACGGCGGGTAGCGGCAGCTGGCTGAGCGTCATTGCCCTGGCCCTGGCGGCCTTCATCTTCAACACCACCGAGTTCGTCCCGGTGGCGCTGCTCAGCGACATTGGCCGCAGCTTCGACATGAGCACCGCGCAGGTCGGCCTGATGCTGACCATCTACGCCTGGGTGGTGGCGCTGGCCTCGCTGCCGATGATGCTGCTGACCCGCAACATCGAGCGGCGGCGCCTGTTGCTGTTCGTGTTCCTGGTGTTCATCGTCAGCCACCTGCTGTCGTGGCTGTCACAGAGCTTTGCCATGTTGCTGGTCAGCCGCATCGGTATTGCCCTGGCGCATGCGGTGTTCTGGGCCATCACCGCCTCCCTGGCGGTACGCGTGGCGCCGCCAGGGCAGCAGGCCAAGGCGCTGGGCCTTTTGGCCACTGGCACCACCCTGGCCATGGTCCTGGGCATCCCGCTGGGCCGCGTGGTGGGCGAAGCGCTGGGCTGGCGCATCACCTTCCTGAGCATTGCCGGGGTGGCGCTGGCGACCATGCTGTGCCTGATGAAGTCGCTGCCGCTGCTGCCCAGCCAGAACTCGGGCTCGCTGCGCAGCCTGCCGATCCTGTTCAAGCGCCCGGCGCTGGTGATCACCTATGTGCTGGTGACGTTGGTGATTACCGCGCAGTTCACTGCCTACAGCTACATCGAACCGTTCGCCCTGCACGTGGCGCAGATAGGCGGTGAGCGCACCACGCTGCTGTTGCTGCTGTTCGGCGGTGCCGGGGTGTTCGGCTCGTTGCTGTTCAGCCGTTACAGCGACCGCTTCCCGCATGGCTTCCTGGTAGGGTCGATCGGCCTGCTGGCGGCGTGCCTGTTGCTGCTGTTGCCGCTGTCGGGCAACTTCTACATGTTTGCCGCGTTGAGCATGTTCTGGGGGGTGGCGATCCTCAGCTTCAGCCTGTCGCTGCAGTCCAAGACCCTGAAGCTGGCGTCCGATGCCACCGATGTGGCCATGGCGCTGTTCTCGGGTATCTACAACATCGGTATTGGCGGTGGTGCGTTGCTGGGCAGTATCGTCAGCAGCCAGCTGGACGTGGCGGATATCGGCCTGGTGGGCGGTAGCGTGGCGGTGGCCGGGTTGCTGCTGGCTGTGGCCAGCACCCGGCGGTTCCGCGAGGCGCTGACGCACTGATCTGGGGCTGGTGCGTTCTTTGTAGGAGCGGCCGTGTGGGGGGGGGGGGGGGGGGGGGGGGGGGCCCCCCCCGGGGGGGCGGCCCCCCCCCCCCGGGGGGGGGGGGGGGGCGGCCCGGCGGGGCGCGCACCCCGCCCCCCACCCGCCCCGCGGGGGGGTGTG
>NZ_JBEPNE010000024.1:0-60581 GCF_040546125.1 Pseudomonas sp. UYEF17 | reverse complement strand
TTGTGCTCCCACTCGTGCTCATGGCACCTGCGGCATTCAGCTTGTCATTCACCGCTCTCACTCCAGATTTTAATCCCTCATCAAGACACAAGCGGGTTTACCCGCGAAGAGGCCAGTTCAGGAAACCACTGATCGGAAACCCAGCTCAGCCTCAATAAAAACATATTTTGATGCTTAAATTAATCTTGTCAGTCGATCCCCCTCCAGGAGGGTGCCGTCATGAACATCAAGATTGCCGCCTTACTGCTGCTCGCCCTGTGCGCCCAGCCGGCATGGAGCCAAAGCTACTCCTACTCAAGCGAAACCCCCGCCGCCAAACCCGCCGAATCTGCTGCAATGACCACGCGCATGGCCCTGCGCGACCTTTGGGTCGAGCACATCTTCTGGGTGCGCAACTATGCTGTCGCCAACCAGGCCGGCAACGCCAACGAGGCTGAAGTCGCTGCCAAGGAAGTGGTTACCGACGCTACCAGGATCGCCAACAGCATTGCCCCGCTGTACGGCCAGCCCGCCGCCGATCAGTTGCTGAAACTGCTGGCCGGCCACTGGGGCGCCATCAAGCACTACAGCGACGCCACCGTGGCCAAGGACAAAAAAGGCCAGCAAGCCGCGGTCAATGAGCTGACCAGCAATGCCAAGGGCATCGCTGCGTTCCTGGCCAAGGCCAACCCGAACCTGCCCGAACCGACCCTGCTGACGCTGCTCAGCGCCCACGGCGGGCACCACGTGGCCCAGATCGACCAGCTGGCGGCCGCTGACTACGTGGGCGAGGCGCGCACCTGGGCGATGATGCGCGAGCATATTCTGACCCTGTCCGACGCCCTGGCTGCGGCGTTGGTCAAACAGTTCCCGGACAAATTCTGATGCTCGAAGGCTTGGGCCGTACCCAACAGGACCTGCTCCATGCGTTGCTGCTCCAGCCGGCCGGCATGAGCATCGACGACCTGGCGCAGGCCCTGGCCATCACCCGCACGGCGGTGCGCCAGCACCTGGCGGCTCTGGAGCGCGACGGCCTGGTCAAGCGTGGCGCTACCCGGCCCACCGGGCGCCGCCCGGAGCAGCTGCACGAGCTGACCGAACAGGCCCGCGAACTGTTCCCGCGGCAGTATCCGTTGCTGGCCAACCTGCTGATTGCGGAAGTGGCCGGCTTGCTGGGGCAGGAGGCGTTGCTGGCGCTGATGCGCCAGCTGGGGCGCAAGCTGGCGGCGGACCTGGAGCATCAAGTGGTGGATGAAGCACGCATCGTCGAGCACATGAACAATGCCGGGTACGAGGCGCAGGTGTTCTTCCGCTCGGGGGGCGAGCCGCAGATCGTTGCGCACAATTGCGTATTCCATCACCTGGCCAAGGCGCACCCGGTGGTGTGCGAGCTGGACCTGGCGCTGATCGGGGCCTTGGGTGGGGCCGAGGTCAGCCATGAGGAGTGCATGCTCAGGGGAGGGCAGGTGTGCCGGTTTGCCCTGGGCAAAAATAACCCTGCTGTCCATTCCAAACCTGCAGGCTGATGCGGTCAGTGTAGGAGCGGCCTCGTGTCGCGAAAGGGCCGCAAAGCGGCCCCGGCAATTTGAGCGGCGAAGCTGAAAATCTGGGGGCGCTACGCGCCCCTTTCGCGACACAAGGCCGCTCCTACAAGGACCGTGTCAGCCTGGCAGATCAAACTTGGCGCAGAATGCAGTCCAGCAACCCGGGAAACCGCTCCCCCAGCATCTCGCTACGCAACGAATTCATATGGGTAGTCCCCACATTGCGGGTATGCACCAACCCCGCATCACGCAGCACGCGAAAATGGTGGGACATGCTCGACTTCGGCCGGCCGCCGTCCAGCTCGCCGCAGCTGGCTTCGGCCACGCCCGCCAGGTGGCGCACGATACCCAGGCGCACCGGGTCGCTCAGGGCATAGAGCAGGCGTTCCAGGGTAAGGTCTTCAGAGTTGGGATGTTGATAGGCTCGCATGGTCGTCATGATAACGGGGCTATCATTAATTGCCATAGTTCGATTATGATCGAACTATCGTAATCAGACAGCCCGGGAGCTTGCTCATGTCCGCCTTGTTCGAACCCTATACCCTCAAGGACGTCACCCTGCGCAACCGCATTGCCATTCCGCCGATGTGCCAGTACATGGCCGAGGACGGCATGATCAACGACTGGCACCACGTGCACCTGGCCGGCCTGGCCCGTGGCGGTGCTGGCCTGTTGGTGGTCGAGGCCACTGCCGTGGCACCGGAAGGGCGCATCACCCCCGGTTGCGCCGGTATCTGGAGCGATGCCCACGCCCAGGCTTTCGTGCCGGTGGTGCAGGCAATTAAGGCCGCCGGTTCCGTGCCGGGTATCCAGATTGCCCACGCCGGGCGCAAGGCCAGCGCCAACCGCCCGTGGGAAGGTGACGACCACATTGCCGCCGACGACGCCCGCGGCTGGGAAACCATCGCCCCGTCCGCCATCGCCTTCGGCGCGCACCTGCCACAAGTGCCGCGCGAGATGACCCTGGACGACATCGCCCGGGTCAAGCAGGACTTCGTCAATGCCGCCCGCCGTGCGCGCGATGCCGGTTTCGAGTGGATCGAGCTGCACTTTGCCCATGGCTACCTGGGCCAGAGCTTCTTCTCCGAACACTCCAACAAGCGTACCGACGCCTACGGTGGCAGCTTCGACAACCGCAGCCGCTTCTTGCTGGAAACCCTGGCAGCGGTGCGTGAGGTATGGCCAGAGAACCTGCCACTGACCGCGCGCTTTGGTGTGTTGGAATACGACGGCCGCGATGAGCAGACCCTGGAAGAGTCGATCGAACTGGCGCGCCGTTTCAAGGCTGGCGGCCTCGACCTGCTGAGCGTGAGTGTCGGCTTCACCATTCCCGACACCAAGATCCCGTGGGGCCCGGCGTTCATGGGGCCGATTGCCGAGCGCGTGCGTCGTGAGGCGAAGCTGCCGGTGACCTCGGCGTGGGGGTTTGGTACGCCGCAACTGGCGGAAGCTGCGCTGCAGGCCAACCAGCTGGACCTGGTATCGGTAGGGCGTGCGCACCTGGCAGACCCGCACTGGGCTTACTTTGCGGCCAAGGAGTTGGGCGTGGAGAAAGCCTCCTGGACCTTGCCGGCGCCGTATGCGCACTGGCTCGAGCGTTATCGCTGAGTGATGCCGGGGGCTGCTGCGCAGCCCTTTCGCGACACAAGGCCGCTCCTACAAGCGTACGCGGTCCCCTGTAGGAGCGGCCTTGTGTCGCGAAAGGGCCGCACAGCGGCCCCCGAATCTAGAACCGATCCAACCGGTAAGCCGCCATATCAGCCCCACTCTCCCTGTCAGCCAACCGCCCCACCCATTCCGCCGTCACCGCCGCCTGGGTCAACCCCAGGTGCTGATGCCCGAACGCCAACAGCACCCGCCCATCACACACCCGGTCGATCACCGGCAATGAATCTGGCAACGAAGGCCGGAAGCCCATCCACGGCGTCGCTCCCTCAACACTCAGGTCCCTCCGGAACAACCCCTTGCTCAAGCGGTGCAACTGCCACGCCCGCTGCATGCTCGGCGGCGCGTCCAGCCCGGCGAATTCCACCGTGCCGGCCAGGCGCAAGCCCTCGGCCATGGGCGTCATGATGAACTTGCGCTCCAGCGATGTGACTGCAAACGGCAAACGCTGATGCTCGCCAGGCAACATCAGGTGGTAGCCGCGCTCGGTGTCCAGCGGCACCTGCTTGCCGGTCAGCGCGCCGGTCAACCGCGCAGAATGCGCGCCACAACTGATCAGCACCTGGCGGGCCTCGAGCGTGCCCTGGTCGCTGGCCAGGCTGACCCCACCGCTGTGCAGCCGCCCGCCATCGACCTGCGCCTGGATAAAGCGCACGCCACTGGCCTTGGCCGCTTCGAACAGTTCGCACACCACCCGGTAAGGGTCGATGAAGTGCCCGGTACGTGGGAAGAACAGCCCACCCTGCAACGACGGGCTCAGTTGCGGCGCCGCCTCGCGCACGGTGTCGGCCGACCAGAAGTCCACCGGCACCGCCTGCTGTTGCATGCGGGCGCGCAAGGCCTCCAGGGCCTGGCGCGACTCCGGCCGCTCGAACACCAGCAACGAGCCATCTTCCTGGAACAGCTCTCTACGCCCGATCGAACCCAGCAGCCGCTGCCAGGCACCCAGGCTGCCTTCGTTCAACGTGCGGATGCCGGCCACGCTGCGCTGAAACGGGCCCGGGCGCAGGTTGAGCAGCAGGCGGGTGAACCACGGCATGGCCTTGGGCAGGTACTTCCAGTCCAGGCGCAGCGGGCCCATCGGGTCCAGCAGCATGCGCGGCAGGCGTTTGAGAATCGACAGGTCGGCAATCGGGAATACCTGCTCGGTGGCCAGGTGCCCGGCGTTGCCGTAGGACGCGCCCTGGCCGGGTGCCTGGCGGTCCACCAGGGTTACCCGGCGGCCCTGGCGGGCCAGTTGCAGGGCACAGGCGACGCCGACAATGCCGGCGCCGACCACGGCGATATCGGTTTCAGCGGTTTCGACCATGCTCAGCCTTCCCGTTTACCGTCGAGCAGGCGCCGCAGTTGCAGCGGGTTGCCGTGTTTCAGCGCCTGCGGCAGCAGGGCATCGGGGAAGTCCTGGTAGCACACCGGGCGCAGGAAGCGCAGGATCGCCGCCGTGCCCACCGAAGTGGTGCGGGCGTCGGAGGTGGCCGGGAACGGCCCGCCGTGGACCATCGCGTCGCATACCTCTACACCGGTCGGCCAGCCATTGACCAGGATGCGGCCAGCCTTGCGCTCAAGGGTCGGCAGCAGCGCGCGGGCGCTGGCGATGTCGGCATCGTCCAGTTGCAGGGTGGCGGTCAGTTGGCCTTCCAAATGCTCGGCCACCTGGCGCACTTGCTCATCGTTGGCGCAGGCCACCACCAGCGACGCCGCGCCGAAGACTTCGGCCTGCAACGCCGGGTCGGCGAGGAACGCTTCGGCCTGGGTCACGAACAGCTGCGCCTGGCACTGGTTGGGGCCTTGCCCGGCCTGGCCACTGGCGGCGGCCTGGGCATTGGCGTTTGCGGCCAGGGCGCCGACACCGGCCTGGTAGGCACTGAAAATGCCTGGGGTAAGCATGGTCTGCGCCGCAGCCTGGCGCACGTGTTCGCTGGCGGCGTCGATGAAACGCTGCAGCGCCGGCCCCTGGCGGGCAATCACCAGGCCGGGGTTGGTGCAGAACTGGCCGGCACCCTGGGTCAGCGAGGCGACGAAGCCTTGTGCCAGTGCCTCGGCGCGGGTCTGCAGGGCGGTGTCGAACAGGAACACCGGGTTGATCGAGCTCATTTCGGCGTACACCGGGATCGGCTCCGGGCGGGCCTGGGCCGCCTGGCACAGCGCAATGCCACCGCTGCGCGAGCCGGTAAAGCCAACGGCCTTGATGCGCGGGTCGCTGACCAGCGCAATGCCCACTTCACGACCGGAGCCGTACAACAGCGAAAACACACCGGCCGGCAAGCCGCACTGCTTCACGGCCTTTGCCACTGCCTGGCCGACCAGCTCGCTGGTGCCCGGGTGGGCGCCGTGGGCCTTGACCACCACCGGGCAACCGGCGGCCAGGGCCGAGGCGGTGTCGCCACCGGCCACCGAGAAGGCCAATGGGAAGTTGCTGGCGCCGAATACCGCCACCGGCCCCAGGGCCACCTGGCGCTGGCGCAGGTCGGCACGCGGCAGGGGCTGGCGCTCAGGCAGGGCGTTGTCGACCCGCACGTCCAGCCATTCGCCGGCCCGCACCACACGGGCGAAGGTGCGCAGCTGGGTGCAGGTGCGGCCACGTTCGCCCTGGATGCGCGCCTTGGGCAGGCCGCTTTCGGCCACGGCGCGATCGATCAGGGCATCGCCCAGCGCTTCGATCTGCGTGGCGATGGTTTCGAGGAATTGTGCCCGTTGCTCGAGCGAGGTTTCGCGGTAGGCATCGAACGCCGCCCAGGCCAGGGCGCAGGCCTGGGCCACGTGTTCGCCGGTGCCGCCGAGGTAGGCCGGTTCCAGCGCCTGGCCGGTGGCCGGGTCGATGGCACGGATGGCGTCGCGGCTGCCGGTTACCGGCGTCTGGCCGATCAGCAGGTTGCCTGTGAGGGTCATGGAGCCTCCTTTGGAAATTACATGCAGTTGCAAGGGTGTACTGCTTACCCTGTGGGAGCGGGCACTTTCTGAGCCTCGCACCAAACCTGTGGGAGCGGGCGAGCCCGCGAACACCGGCAAAGCCGGTGCCAGGCACCGAGTCGCCTGCTTCGCGGGCATGCCCGCTCCCACAGAGAAAGCAGTGGCTGCTTAGGCGATGTTCTGCTCAGCCGACCAGCTGGCGTACCAGTTGCGGAACAGCGCGTACTGCTGCTCGGCATAGTTGCACTGGGCGTCGGTCAGCACGTCGGTCTCGTTGAAGTGCAGGCTGTATTCGCTGTCACCGTTCAGCACCATCAGGTGCTTGTAGTAGAGCACCAGGTCGCAGCCTTCATCGAACGACGACAGCACCGCCAGCGCCGCCTCCAGCTCACGCGCCAGGCGGCGGGCCTTGGCATCACCCTTGGCCGCCTGCTTGCTCAGGCTCACCAGGTGCAGCACCTCACGCGGCAGGGCGTTGCCGATGCCGGTGATGGCGCCGGTGGCGTTGCAGTTGACGAAGCCATGCACCACCTGGGTGTCGACGCCGACCATCAGGGTCACGTCGTCATCCTTGGAGGTGATGTGCTCGGCGGCGTAGCGCAGGTCGGCGCCACCGCCGAACTCCTTGAAGCCGATCAGGTTGGGGAACTCGCTGCGCAGTTCGAAGAACAGGTCGGCGCGGGTGGCGAAGCCGTAGTACGGGCTGTTGTAGATAACCGCCGGCAGCTTCGGCGCGGCTGCAAGGATGGCCGAGAAGTGGTGCTTCTGGGCAATCAGCGAGGCGCCGCGGCTGAGCACGCGGGGGATGACCATCAGGCCGGCGGCGCCAACCTTGGCCGCATGAGCGGCGTGGGATACCGCCTCACGGGTGTTCACCGCGCCGGTACCGACGATGGTCGGGATGCCGGCGGCCACCAGGCGCGCTACACCTTCCTGGCGCTCGGCTTCGGTCAGCAGCGGCCAGTCGCCCATCGAGCCGCAGTACACCACGGCGCTCATGCCGGCCTCGATCAGCTCGCGGCCCTTGCGCACCAGGGCGTCGAAGTCCGGCTTGCGCTCGGCGGTGCAGGGGGTCATCAGGGCGGGCATGGTGCCGGTGAAGATGTTGTTGGTCATTGTTGTCACTCCTCGCGATATTCGATTTTTTGGAAAAAGCCGGGGTCAGATGCCCCAGGCGAACGGGTCCTGTTCGTCGATCAGCAGTGTGCTGTCGGCGGTCATGTAGGCGCGGCCGGTGATGAACGGGCGAATGCGTTCGCCGTCGCGCTCGTAGCGGCCCTGGAACTGGCTGCCGGTGATACTGGCCTGTACCCAGGTCTGGCCTTCGTCGAGCTTGCCGTCGGCGGCCAGGCAGGCCAGCTTGGCGCTGGTGCCCGTGCCGCAGGGCGAGCGGTCGTAGGCCTTGCCGGGGCACATCACGAAGTTGCGGCTGTTGGCGTTGGCGTCGTCGGCGAACAGTTCGACGTGGTCGATGGGGGCACCGTTTTCACCGGTGATGCCCTGGGCTTCGAGGGCCTTGAGCATCGCCCAGGTGTACTCGGTCAGCGCCTCGCGGTTGCCCAGCTCTATGCGCTGGCCGTGTTCGGAGACGAGGAAAAACCAGTTGCCACCCCAGGCGATGTCGCCGCGCACCGGACCATGGCCGGGCACGTCCACCAGCACTTGCTGGCGGTAGCGGTAGGACGGCACGTTGCCAACGGTTATGGCGCCGTCTTCATGCAGGGTGGCGCTGACCTGGCCGACCGGGGTATCGATCTTGTGCACGCCCGGTGCGATCAGGCCCAGGTGCTGCAGCGAGGCGACCAGGCCGATGGTGCCGTGGCCGCACATGTTCAGGTAGCCAGCGTTGTTGAAGAAGATCACCCCGCAAGTGGCGTCGGCCGATACCGGTGGGCAGTACAGCGCACCGACCAGCACATCATTGCCACGTGGTTCCAGCAGGCAGGCGCGGCGCCACTGGTCGTGCAGCTCGCGCAGCTCGTCGCGCTGCTCGGCCATGCTGCGGCCATGCAGTTGCGGGAAGCCTTTCATCACCAGGCGAGTCGGTTCCCCGCCAGTGTGCGAGTCGATGACGTGAATCTGTTTCATGAGCTTGTCCATTCTTTGATCAGCCAAGTCTTGTGCTGTTTGTGCGGGCCTCATCGCCGGCAAGCCAGCTCCCACAGGTATTGCATCGGCCTCTGGGGCAGCGCGGCCCCTGTGGGAGCCGGCTTGCCGGCGATAGGGCCAGTAGCCGTTACGGAGCCAGTGCAGCCGGACGCTGGCCTACCAGAGGTTCATGGCTGGCTTCGCTTTCGTCCTCACCTTCCAGGCGCACCAGGTGGGCAGGCACGCCGGTGGCAGCGCCCCAGTAGTAGATGCCCAGCGCACAAGCGGCCACGACCACGGTGTCGAACGGGTGGCCGAGTACTCCCATGCCGCCGAAGCTGCCCAGCCACGACAGCAGGATGGTCACCGCGTAGAAGCCGATCAGCCACGCCGATGAGCGCACTTGCTGGGCCAGCGACAGGTGCTGGGTCGGCACGAAGCGGCCGCACAGCAGGTACAGCACGAACATCACGATCTGCAGGGCCAGCAGCCACGACACGGTTTTCCAGCCCGACCAGTACACGATCAGCGCGGCGATGATGAACGACAGCGGGCCGAGCACGCCCATGCCCTTGACCCGGAACGGGCGCGGCATGTCGGGGGCGTTGCGGCGCAGGGCGGCGACGGTGACCGGGGCCACGGCGTAGCTCAGTACCAGGGCGGCGGAAACCACGTTGATCAGCGCTTCCCAGGACGGGAACGGCAGGGTCCAGAACACCGACAGGCCAAAGGTCAGCCACAGCGCCGGGCGCGGGATGCCGGACTCGGCGTCGATACGGGTGAAGTACTTGAAGAAGGTGCCGGTCTGCGCCCAGCCATAGACCACGCGCGGGGTGGCGTTCATGTAGATGTTGCCGCAGCCGCTGGGCGAGATCACCGCGTCGGCCACCACCAGATAGGCCAGCCAGCCCACACCCAGGGCCAGGGCGATGTCGCGGTAGGGCAGGGCCAGTTCCTTGGTCACTGCGGCCCAGCCGTTGCTCAGCATTTCGGTCGGCACGCTGCCGAGGAAGGCCAGTTGCAGCAGGGCGTAGATCGCGGTGGACAGCAGTACCGAGAGGATCAGCGCGATGGGGATGGTGCGTTGCGGGTTCTTCACCTCGCTGGCCACCGAAATGATTGGCGTCAGGCCCAGGTAGGCGAAGATGATGCCACCGGCCGATACCGCCATTTCAACGCCGGACAGACCGAACGGGGCAAAGCCCTGGACCTCGAAGTTTTCCGGCTTGAAGAAGGTGAACAGCACGCCGATCACCAGCAGCGGCACGATGAACTTGAACACGCTGACCAGGTTGTTGGCCTTGGCGAAGGTTTTCACGCTGCGGTAGTTGAGGAAGAAGAACAGCCCCAACAGGGCGAACTGCACCAGCCAGCCGAGTACCGTCGGGTCGCTGGAGCCGGCCTTGGTCAGCCCGGGGAACCAGGCGGCGGCGTATTGGCGCGAAGCGACCACTTCGATGGCGATCAGGCTGGAAAAGGCGATCAGGGTGATGAAGCCCATCAAGTAGCCCAGCAGCGGGCCGTGGGAGTACACCGGGTAGCGCACCACGCCCCCGGCACGTGGCAGGGCGGCGCCCAGTTCGCAATAGACGATGCCCAGCAACAGTACGGCGAAGCCGCCAAGGAACCAGGACAGGATGCCGGCCGGGCCGGCGATGGCCGAGACGTGGCTGGCGGCGAACAGCCAGCCGGAGCCGAAGATGGCGCCTAGGCCGATGAAGGTGAGGTCCAGCAATGACAACTGTTTTTTGAATTTGCCTGACATGGGTTCGCCTTTTTGTTGGTTATTGGATAGGCAGGTCTGATGTCACGAGATGCGGCTTTTTGGGCCGCGCTCTTGTAGGACTTGGGGCGGCTTGCGTGGGGCATAGAGTGGACCGATCGGGGCGGCGGTTCTTGATGGTTTTCTGCAGGGGGGATGACGAAATCGGCACAGTTGCAAAAAAGAAATGGCGGGATGGCAAGGTGGTGGATAGGCTGTAAGCCATACCGAGCAAGGGCTGTAGAGGTATGTGGGTATCGTTGGCCTCTTCGCGGGCGCGCCCGCTCCCACAGGTACAGCACAGGATTCGAAATTTGTGGGGGACCTGTGGGAGCGGGCGTGCCCGCGAAAGGGCCGGCACAGCCAACAGAGAACCGACAGATGACCGACACCCCCCTGGCAACCCTGTACCAGTCCCTCGACCAACACCGCCCCGCCAACCTCGAGGCCCTGCTCGCCGGTGTGTCCCTGCTGCTGCCGATCCTCGACGCCATCCCCAACGCCGCGATCTTCATCAAGGACCCGGCCGCCCGCTATGTGCTGGCCAACAACACCTTGGTCCAGCGCTGTGGCCTCAAGCGCCTGCAACCGCTGCTGGGCAAGACCAGCGCCGAAGTGTTCCCGGCACAGCTGGGCCCCGGCTACACCGAGCAGGACCGTCGCGTTCTCAAGGAGGGCCTGGTGCTGGAAGACCAGCTGGAGCTGCACCTGTACGGCAGCCGAGAGCCTGGCTGGTGCCTTACCCACAAGCGCCCGCTGTACAACCAGGCCGGCGAGATCATCGGCCTGGTCGGCATCTCGGTCGACTTGCAGTCAGCCGCCGACAGCCACCCCGCCTACCAGCGCCTGGCGGCGGTGGACGAGCATATTCGTCGGCATTTCCACCAGCCGATCAGCATGGGCGAGCTGACCCGTATCGCCGGCATTTCCGTGGCCCAGCTGGAGCGCTACTGCAAGCGGGTGTTCCACCTCACGCCACGGCAGATGATCCACAAGGCGCGCCTGGAGCACGCCCACCGTTTGCTGCACTCGGAACTGCCGATCACTGAAGTGGCGATGTGCTGCGGCTATACCGACCACAGCGCCTTCAGCCGCCAGTTCAAGCAACTGACCGGCTTCACCCCGCGCCAGTACCGCCAGGCAACCAGCGATCAGTTGGCCTGAAACAGCGCCCGCGCCTCATCGAAGCACTGCTCGGCAATTGCCGAACGCGGCTCGCTGCGGCGCAGCAGAAGGCCGACCGGGCTGTGGATGGCGGCGTCGGCCACCGGCAGGATGCGCAGGTGTTCGCTCAAGTCTTCCAGGCCGCAGTCCAGCGGCATGACCGCGCAGCACATGCCGGTGTTGATGGCCTGGATCAGCTGGAAGCTCGAGTCGCTTTCCAGTACCGCATTCGGCTCCAGGCCACGGCTGCGGAAACTCAGGTCCAGCGACTGGCGGTAGTGCATGCCCTTGCTCAGCAGGCCCAGCGGAATGCCGCCCAGCTCGTCCCAGCGCAGGGTGTCGCTGGTGAACTTGAAGTGCCGGGTATCGTGCAGCAGGCCCATGGTGGTGGTGCCCAGTTCGATCACTTCGAAGAAGCTGGTGTTGACCTGGTCCAGGTAGCAGATGCCCAGGTCGAGCTGGTTGCGGCTGAGCCCGTCGATGACCTGTTCCGAGCTGAGCGAGCTGATCTGGAAGTGCAGCTCGGGGTATTTTTCACGCAGCGGCAGCAGCAGGTGCATGGGGTTGAAGCTGGCCAGCGGCACCGTGCCAAGGCGCAGGCTGCCGACCACCTGGCCGCGGCAGCTGGCGGCCTCGGCCTGCAGGCCGTCGTGGGCGGCGAGCAGCGTACGGGCCCAGGCCAGGATGCGCTCGCCGGCCTCGGTGAAACCTTCGAAGCGCTGGCCGCGCTTGACCAGCACCAGGTCCAGCTCGTCCTCCAGGTTGCGCAGGCGCATGGACAGCGTCGGCTGGGTGATATGGCATAGCGCCGCCGCCTGGCCGAAGTGGCGTGTCTGGTCGAGCGCGATGAGGAATTTGAGCTGCTTGATGTCCATGGAAGTGCCTGGTATCGGGTTATGCAGACCTTAACCCACGTCTGCGATAGATGTCATTGATCAGTCGGTACGCCATATCGATTGGACGCCCCCGGGCCATGCCTCTAGCGTGGCGGCAATGCCACTCGAGGAGCCCCACCGTGCGCGTCCAACCCGACGCGGTCTTCGTACCGCTCAATATCGCCGTGCTGACTGTCAGCGACACCCGTACCTACGACAACGACACCTCCGGTGAGCTGCTGGCCAGCCGCTCGGTGGAGATCGGCCACCGCCTGGTGGCGCGGGCGTTGCTCAAGGACGACCTTTACAAGATCCGCGCCCAGGTCGCCACCTGGATTGCCGACGAGCAGGTGCAGGTGGTGCTGATCACCGGCGGTACCGGTTTTACCGGGCGTGACAGCACGCCGGAAGCGGTCGAGTGCCTGCTGGACAAGCGCATCGATGGCTTTGGCGAACTGTTCCGGGCCCTGTCGATTCTCGATATCGGCACCTCGACCGTGCAGAGCCGGGCGCTGGCCGGGCTGTCCAACCGCACGTTGGTGTGCTGCCTGCCGGGCTCCACCGGGGCCTGCCGTACGGCGTGGGAGGGCATCCTGGCGGAGCAGCTGGATGCGCGGCACCGGCCGTGCAACTTCGTCAAGCACCTGAAACCGATCGAGGCCTGTGCAAGCCGGGGTTGAGTTTTCTCCTGTACCGGCCTCTTCGCGGGTAAACCCGCTCCCACAGGTACCGCGCAGGGTTCGAAACCTGTGGGGGCCCTGTGGGAGCGGGTTTACCCGCGAAAGGGCCGGCACAGGCCACTGCATTCAGTCAGCTCAATACATGGTCCACCGGCAACAACGCCGGCGGTAGCTGTTGTTCCCCCAACCCCGCCAGCACATCGCGCTCCACGGTCCGCACCATGGCGTCGGTCGGCAGGTCGTTCTCATCGCGCCCGAATGGGTCTTCCAGTTCGTTGCCAATCGCGTCCAGCCCGAAGAATGTGTACCCCACGATGGTGGTGAACAGCGGCGCCAGCCAGCCCAGCGGCTCGGCCAGGGCAAACGGCAGCAGCAGGCAGAAGATGTAGATGGTGCGGTGCAGCAACAGCGTGTAGGGGAACGGCAACGGTGTGCCCTTGATCCGCTCGCAGGTGGCCTGCACTTCGGTCAGGCCCACCAGCCGCTGCTCCAGCAGGCTGTAGCGCCAGTCACTGATCTGCTGCTGTGTTGCCAGCCGCGAGCAGTGCCCGCCGATTTCGCGCAGGATGGCGTCGCACACGTTGTGCGGGCTGATCGCTTCGGGCCGGGCCAGCCAGGGCCGGGCGGCGGCCAGTTCGTCCTCGCTGCGCAGCCGTGCATTCAGCGCATGGGCAAAGCCGCACAGGCTGCGCAACAGTTCGGCACGCAGGGTTTTGTCGGTAATCACCAGGCTTTCGCGCACGAACGAACGGGTTTCGATGATCAGCTTGCCCCAGGCCTTGCGCCCCTCCCACCAGCGGTCATAGCAGGCGTTGTTGCGAAAACTCATGAAAATCGACAGCGACAGGCCCAGCAAGGTGAACGGGGTGGCGCTGACCGGGTAGAAAAACGCCGGGAAATGCCGCTCGACCAACACGATCAGTGCGGCCAGCAGGGTGACCGTCAGGCAGCGCAGGGCAATGCGTTTGACGATCGAACCCTTGAGGGTGAACAGCACACGCAGCACATCGGGGGTGGGGTGGACGATCATGGAAATCCAGAGACGGCTGCCTAGCCGCCGGTCATGTTCATGAAGCGCAGAATCTGCACGTCGCCACCGACTTCGAAATGATGGCGGTAGGGCTTGAGGTGCAGCGAGTCACGAATGGCCTTTTCCAGGCGTTCGGGGTTGCCGGGGTGGGCGCGCAGCACCTGCTTCAGGTCTACCGAGTGTTCATTGCCCAGGCACAGCAGCAGGCGGCCTTCGACGGTGAGGCGTACGCGGTTGCAGGTGGCGCAGAAGTTGTGGCTGTGTGGCGAAATGAAGCCGACCCGAGTGTTGGCGGCTTCGGCCAGGCGCCAGTAGCGGGCCGGGCCCTGGGACGACTCGGTCGATTCGACCAGGGTGAACTGCTCGGCCAGCAGCGCACGTACTTCATCGCTGGAGCAGAACGACTCGCCGCGCTCATGTTCGCTGATCACGCCCAAGGGCATTTCTTCGATGAAGGTGATGTCCAGCTCGCGGTCGATGGCAAAGCGCACCAGGTCGACCAGTTCATGATCGTTGCGGCCCTTGAGGACCACGCAGTTGAGCTTGGTGCGCTTGAAGCCGGCCTGGCGGGCGGCGTCGATGCCGGCGATCACCTGGTGCAGGTCGCCGGTGCGGGTCAGTTGCTTGAAGCGCTCGGCGTCCAGGCTGTCGAGGCTGATGTTCAGGCGCGTGACCCCGGCGTCGAACAGCGGCTGGGCCAGGCGCCCGAGTTGCGAGCCGTTGCTGGTCAGGCACAATTCGCGCAGGCCGGGCAGGGCGGCGATGCGCCCGCACAGGTCGACGATGCCCTGGCGCACCAGCGGCTCGCCGCCGGTCAGGCGGATCTTGCGGGTGCCGAGGGCGACGAAGCGCTCGGCCACCTGAAACAGTTCCTCGAGGCTGAGGATTTGCTGGCGCGGCAGGAACTGCATGTCTTCGGCCATGCAGTACACGCAACGGAAGTCGCAGCGGTCGGTGACCGACATCCGCAGGTAGTCGATTTTCCGGTTGAAGCCGTCGATCAGGGCCCGGCTGTTCTGTTCCACGTTCGCGCTCGAATGGGTAGGGACTCGATTCAAGCTATAACTTGGGCGCAGGGCCGTCAAATTGCTTTGTCCGACCGATTGATCGATGGCCTCTATCATGGCTGCAGGCCACGTATTTCAAAGTGTTGACCGCGTCGCACCGTTCGCGGGCATGCCCGCTCCCACAGGGTTACCGCTGCTCTCGGGAACTGCACTGTACCTGTGGGAGCGGGCGCGCCCGCGAAGGCCGTGACGCGGTTCCAGCCCGTGATCGAAACCACCTATCACCCCGTAAGATCTTTCGATTGGACGGCTCTACCCCACGCTCCATAGGCTGAAAAAAAGCATCGAAGCGTGAGGATTCATCGCATGAGCCAGGACCAACACATCAGGGACTACAAGGGCGCCGCCGCCGGCTGGGGGGCGCTCAAGAGCGTGACCAAGAGCTGGCTGGGCAGCGACAATGCCTTCAAGAACCTGCGGGCCATGCTCAAGACCAACCAGAACGGCGGCTTCGACTGCCCCGGTTGCGCCTGGGGCGAGTCGCCGGAAAACGACATGGTCAAGTTCTGCGAGAACGGCGCCAAGGCAGTCAACTGGGAAGCCACCGGCCGCTCGGTGGACCCGGCGTTCTTCGCCAGGTACAGCGTCAGTGCGCTGGCCGAGCAGACCGACTACTGGCTGGAGTACCAGGGCCGCCTGACCCACCCGATGCGCTACGACGCGGCCACCGACCACTATGTGGAAACCAGCTGGGAAGAAGCCTTTGCGCTGGTTGCCCAACACTTGCGCGCACTCGAATCGCCCGACCAGGCCGAGTTCTACACCTCGGGCCGGGCCAGCAACGAGGCGGCGTTCCTCTATCAGCTGTTCGTCCGCGCCTACGGCACCAACAACTTCCCCGACTGCTCGAACATGTGCCATGAAGCCAGCGGCGTGGGCATGTCGGAAACCCTCGGCGTGGGCAAGGGCACCGTGGTGTTCCACGACCTGGAGCTGGCCGACGCCATCTTCGTCATCGGCCAGAACCCCGGCACCAACCACCCGCGCATGCTCGAGCCGCTGCGTGAAGCGGTGAAGCGTGGTGCCCAGGTAGTCTGCTTCAACCCGCTCAAGGAGCGCGGCCTGGAGCGCTTCCAGCACCCGCAGCACCCGTTCGAGATGCTCAGCAATGGCTCCGAACCAACCAACACGGCCTACTTCCGCCCGGCCCTGGGCGGCGACATGGCAGTGATGCGCGGCATTGCCAAGTACCTGCTGCAGTGGGAACGCGAAGCCCAGGCCAATGGTGAACCGGCGGTGTTCGACCATGCCTTCATCGCCGAGCACACCAGTGGCATCGACGCATACCTGGAAACCGTGGATGCCACGCCCTGGGCGCACATCGTCGAGCAATCGGGCCTGACCCAGGCCGAGATCGAACTGGCCGCGCGCATGTACCGCAAGGCCGAACGGGTAATCATGTGCTGGGCCATGGGCGTCACCCAGCACCGCCACTCGGTGCCGACCGTTCAGGAAATCGTCAACCTGCAGCTGCTGCGCGGCAACGTCGGCAAGCCCGGTGCTGGCCTGTCACCGGTTCGTGGCCACAGCAACGTGCAGGGCGACCGCACCATGGGCATCGACGAGAAGCCGGGGGCGGCGCTGCTCGATGCCATTGAAAAACGCTTCCAGTTCCGCGTGCCGCGTGCCCACGGGCACAACGCCGTGCTGGCGATCAAGGCCATGGAAGAGGGGCGGGCCAAGGTGTTCATCGGCCTGGGTGGCAACTTTGCCCAGGCCACGCCGGATACGCCGCGCACCCATGCGGCCATGCGCAATTGCGCGCTGACCGTGCAGATTTCCACCAAGCTCAACCGCTCGCACCTGGTCACCGGCCGCGATGCGTTGATCCTGCCGTGCCTGGGCCGTACCGAAATCGACATGCAGGCCAGCGGGCCGCAAGGCGTGACCGTGGAGGACACCTTCAGCATGGTGCACATCTCCCACGGCCAGCTGCGCCCGCGCTCGCCGCACCTGCGCTCGGAGCCTTGGATCATCGCCGGCATGGCCCAGGCGACCCTGGGCAAGCAGCCGATCGACTGGGAGTACGCAGTTGCCGACTATGGCCGTATCCGCAGCATGATTGCCGATGTGATCCCCGGCTTTACCGATTTCAACGAGCGTCTGCAGCACCCGGGCGGCTTCCACCTGGGCAACAATGCCGCCGACCGTACCTGGCGCACGGCCACAGGCAAGGCGCGCTTCAGCCCGCACCAGCTGCCGGAGCAACTGGTGAATGCCAAGGTGCTGGCGCGCGGTGACAAGCCCGACCTGATCCTGCAGACCCTGCGCTCGCACGACCAGTACAACACCACCCTGTATGGCCTGGACGACCGTTATCGCGGGGTGTTCGGCCTGCGTGAAGTGGTGTTCGTCAACGAGGTGGACATCCGCCGGATGGGCTTCGAGCCGGGCGAGCATGTGGACCTGGTGTCGCTGTGGGAGGATGGCGTGGAGCGGCGGGTGTCGGGCTTCCGCCTGGTGGCGTATGACGTACCCGAGGGGCAGGCGGCGGCCTATTACCCGGAGACCAACCCGCTGGTGCCGCTGGAAAGCTATGGCGAGGGGACCTATACCCCGACCTCGAAGTTCGTGGCGATCAAGGTCGAGAAAGCCAAGGCCGGGAACCGGATTGCGGCGGTGCTTGCTTCGGAATGATGGGTTGCCTGTACCGGCCTCTTCGCGGGTAAACCCGCTCCCACAGGGACCTCACAGGCCTGAGGGCACGGTGATCCTTGTGGGAGCGGGCAAGCCCGCGAAGAATCCAGCACCGATCAGGAACGATGCACCGGGTAAGCCGTGGTGTACTTCATCTGCTCCATGGCAAAACTGGAAGTGATGTTCGACAGCCCGTCAGTACTGGTGATCAGCTTTTTGTAAAACCGGTCATACGCCGCAATATCCCCCACCACCACCCGCAGCATGTAATCCCAGTCCCCCGACATGCGGTAGAACTCCATCACTTCCTCGAACCCGGTCACGGTCGCGGCAAACTGCTCCAGCCAGGCGCTGTCGTGGCGCTGGGTCTTGAGCTGGACGAACACCGTCAGCCCCAACCCCAGCCGTTCTGGGTCGAGCAGGGCGACACGGCCGACAATGTAGCCGTCTTCCTCCAGGCGCTTGACCCGCTTCCAGCACGGCGTGGTAGACAGGTTTACGGCCTCGGCCAGGTCCTTGAGCGAGATCGAGGCGTCGCGCTGAAGCAGGGTGAGAATGTGCTGGTCGAAGCTGTCCATATCGCGCGTGGGCCGTGGAGAAAAATATTTCACAGATTACCCCAAGGCTAGAAGATTTGGGTTGTGCGATAGTTGCAGCTTTCACTCTGCCAATGGGCCTGACCATGTCCGACAAGCCGCGCAATTTCGCCACCCGTACCATTCACGCCGGTGAGCAGTTCAGCGTCGCCGATAACGCTATTTTCCCGGCGATCGTCACCGCCAGTTCGTTCACCAAGCGCAGCCTGGACGACAAGCCGGAATACTCCTACAGCCGCGTCGGCAACCCCACCCGGCATGCCTATGAAACCTGTGTCGCCGCCCTGGAAGAGGGCGTTGGCGCGGTCGCCTGCGCCTCGGGCGTGAACGCCACCGCCACCGTGCTGGAGCTGCTGCCCAAGGATGCCCACGTGATGGTGATGAACGGCGTGTACGGCGGCACCTTCCGCATCATGGAAGACTACCGCAGCCGCACTTCGGGCCTGACCACCACCTACGTCGACCTGAACGACCTCGAGGCGGTGGCCGCCGCCATCAAGCCGGAAACCCAGCTGATCTGGATCGAATCGCCGACCAACCCGTTGCTGCACCTGGTCGACATCAAGGCGGTGTGCGACCTGGCCAAGGCGCGGGGCATCCTCACCTGTATCGACAATACCTTCTGCTCGCCGTGGAACCAGCGCCCGATCACCCTGGGCGTGGACCTGGTGATGCACTCGGCCAGCAAGTATATCGGCGGCCATTCCGACCTCACCGGTGGCGTGGTGGTAGCTGCCAATGATGCGCTGTTGGCGCGCCTGCGCCGCATCAGCATGGCGATTGGCGCAGTGCAGGGGCCGTTCGACTGCTACCTGGCCCTGCGCGGTCTGAAGACCCTGGATGTGCGCATGGAGCGCCAGTGTGCCAATGCCCTGCAGGTGGCGCGCTTCCTCGAAAGCCACGCGCAGATCGAGCAGGTGTATTACCCGGGGCTGGAGAGCCACCCGCAGCATGAGCTGTGCAAACGGCAGATGCGCAGTGGCGGGGCGGTGGTGGCGATGAAGGTCAAGGGCGACCGCGCCGCGCTCAACCGCCTGGTGGAGGCGCTGCAGATCTTCGTGCTGGCCGACTCGCTGGGCGGGGTGGAAAGCATGATCAACCACTCCTGGAGCATGTCGCACTGCTCGCTGAGCCCGGAGCAGAAGGGCGTGATGGGTATCAGCGAAAACCTGCTGCGGTTGTCGGTGGGGATCGAGGATTATCGCGACCTGGTCGAGGACCTGGATGGGGCGCTGAAGGCTGCGGCTGCTATGTGAGGGCTGCTGGCCTCTTCGCGGGTAAACCCGCTCCCACAGGGGCTCCGTTGCCTTCAGGTCTGGCGCTGTACCTGTGGGAGCGGGCTCACCCGCGAAGAGGCCGGTGGATTCAATGAATTCCTGTCAGGATTTGGGCGGATGAATGATCCGTTCGATCTTGTCCTTGATCAGCAACCGTTCCTTGCGCAGGCGGTTGACGGCTTCGTCGTTGGTGCCGTTGCCTTCGGCGGCGACCACCTCTTTGTCTTTGGCGTTGTATTCCTTGTGCAGTGAGTGCAGCGTCTGGTCCTTGTCCATGAGCGCCTGGAATGCATCAGCGGTAACGTGCAGGTCAGCGAGCAGATCATGCGGAACTGGCATTTCTTCACCTCTGTCGGGGGTTGGCGGATGGTTCTGACCTTTGAGGATAGTCGTCTTTGCGCAGGTAGGGGACTGGGGTAGGCTGTCGCATCTCCCCGTGCCCCGGAACCTGCGCCATGCCTCACCTGAACCTGGAATACAGCGAAAACCTGAGCGAGCTGAACGTCGACGTCCTGCTGCTGCGCCTGAACCATGCCCTTGTCGGCAGTGGCCAGTTCGCCGACGAGGCCGACATCAAGAGCCGCGCCCAGGCCTTCGGCCAGTTTCGCGTGGGTACCGCGCCCGGCGAGCGTGCCTTTGCCCATGTGCGCCTGGCCATCCTCAGCGGGCGCTCGCCCGAGGTGAAGACGCAACTGTCCGCCAGCCTGCTGGATGTGCTGCGTGAGGCCATCCCCGAGCAACCGGGGCTGGACATCCAGCTGTGCGTGGAAGTGCTGGACATCGACCGCGAGCCGTATGCCAAGGCACGCCTGCCAGGCTGAACAAGCGCTGAATGAACTTCTTTTAATGTAGAAAAGGCGCCTGCTCACGAATTTGTTGGCGTCTTTTTCACAAAATATTGATGGCACGCTTTCTAGAGTTCAGCCAAGTTTCCCCGGTGCCGCGCAGGCCCTCGGGCTGATAATCACTCTTGATTGCGAACACTGATGCTCAACTTCAAATCCCTGCGGACTGAATGGGTCACGCTGCTGGCCAGCCTTTACCTGCTGATCGGCTTCAATGTCTTCCTCTGGCAGCATCTTGAACAGGTCGTGCCGCCCGGTTTGCCGGGGCTTTGGCTGAGCCTGGCGTTTGCCGTGCTGATGCTGTTCGCGTTCAACCTGATCCTTACGTTGTTCGCCTTCCGTTATGTATTGAAGCCAATACTTATCGTGTTGTTCATGAGTGGCGCGGGCGTGGCTTACTTCATGAACCAGTACGGCGTACTTATTGACGCGGGCATGTTCCGTAATATCGCGGAAACCAACGTGGCGGAAGTGCGTGACCTGCTTTCGTTGAAGTTTGCCTTGTATATCCTGGGCCTCGGTGTAGTGCCTTCGGTGCTGTTGTGGAAGGCGCCGATCGCCTATCGCGCCTGGCACCGTGAACTGCTCGGCAAGCTGGTGGTTGGCGGTGCCTGCGTGGTGGCCCTGGGCTCGGTGGCACTGGTCAACTACCAGGGCCTGTCGTCGCTGTTTCGCAACCACCACGAACTGCGCCTGATGCTCACCCCCAGCAATATCGTGGGTGCCTCCATCGGTTATGTCAGCGAGCGCGTCGGTACCGCATCACGGCCCTTCCAGCATTATGGCGAAGATGCCAAGCGTGATGCTGCCTGGCAAAAGCACGAACGCAAGTCGCTGACCGTGCTGGTGGTGGGCGAAAGTGCGCGGGCAGACCACTTCGGCGTGCTTGGCTACAACCGCGATACCACACCGAACCTTGCCAGGGAACAGGGCCTGCTGGCGTTCTCCGATGTGCACTCCTGCGGCACGGAAACCGCCGTTTCGGTGCCGTGCATGTTCTCTGGCATGAAGCGCAAGGACTACGATGCCCGCGTGGCGAAGAACCGCGAAGGGTTGCTGGACATCCTCCAGCGTACCGGCCTGGCGGTGCAGTGGCGTGACAACCAGTCGGGCTGCAAGGGCACCTGCGACCGCGTGCAGTTCATCGATGTCAGCAAGCTCCAGGACCCGCAGTTGTGCGCTGATGGTGAATGCCATGACCAGATCCTGCTGCAGGGCCTGGGTGAGCTGATCGACAACCTCGACAAGGACACCGTGCTGGTGCTGCACCAGATGGGCAGCCACGGGCCTGAATACTTCAAGCGCTACCCCGGCGCCGACCAGCGCTTTGCCCCGGTGTGCCAGAGCAACGCGCTGGACCAGTGCAGCGAACAGGAAATCGTCAACGGCTACGACAACACCCTGGCCTATACCGACAAGGTGCTGGCCTCGCTGATCGACACCCTGCGCAGCAAGCAGGACAAGGTCGACACGGCGATGATCTACCTGTCCGACCATGGCGAGTCGCTGGGTGAGTACAACCTGTTCCTGCACGGCACGCCTTACGCCATCGCCCCCGAGCAGCAGAAGCACGTGCCGCTGCTGACCTGGTTCTCCGACAGCTACAAGGAGGACTTCGGCGTCGACACCGACTGCCTGGCCAAGCTCAGCGATGCACCGCTGTCGCAGGACAACCTGTTCCACTCGATGCTCGGCCTGTTGCAGGTACACACCGAGGTCTACCAACAGTCGCTGGACATGTTCGCCAGCTGCCGGCCATGGCTGGCGGCCAAGCGCTGAGTCTGACTGCACGCGGGCACTGTAGGAGCAGCCTTGTGCTGCGAAGGGGCCGGTACAGCCAATACAGCACCATGATCAGTGCTCCGGCCCTTTCGCAGCACAAGGCTGCTCCTACAAAAAAAACGCGCCGGTGCAGCACCGTTTATCTATTCCAGGGATGGCGCAGGTTTCACCAGCAGTGCCCGCGCCGTATATACTGCGCGCCAATGTTAGTGGGAGAGCCTCGTGGCCATCGAAATACACTGGATCCGTGACGACCAGAGCCTGGCCGAACACTGCCGCGACTGGCATCAGCTGCCCTTTGTCGCCGTCGACACCGAATTCATGCGGGTCGACACCTTCTACCCGAAAGCCGGGCTGATCCAGATCGGCGATGGTCAGCGTGCCTTCCTGATCGACCCGTTGCTGATCGGCAACTGGCAACCGCTGGCCGAACTGCTGGATGACAGCGGCGTGGTCAAGGTGCTGCACGCCTGCAGCGAAGACCTCGAAGTGCTGCTGCGCCTGACCGGCAAGCTGCCACAGCCGCTGTTCGACACCCAACTGGCCGCCGGCTACCTGAACCTGGGCTTCTCCATGGGCTATTCGCGCCTGGTGCAGGAAGTGCTGGGGATCGACCTGCCCAAGGGCGAAACCCGCTCCGACTGGCTGCAGCGCCCGCTCTCGGAAACCCAGGTCAGCTATGCCGCCGAGGATGCCGTGCACCTGGCCGAGCTGTTCACCGTGTTACGCCCGCGCCTGAGTGACGACAAGTACGCCTGGGTGCTGGAGGACGGCGCCGAGCTGGTGGCTGCATTGCGCCGCGAAGTCGAGCCCGAAAGCCTGTACCGCGACGTCAAGCTGGCCTGGAAGCTGGCTCCCCAGCAACTGGCAGTGCTGCGTGAGCTGTGCGCCTGGCGCGAGCGTGAAGCGCGCAACCGCGACGTGCCGCGCAACCGCATTCTCAAGGAGCACTCGCTGTGGCCCATGGCCAAGAGCCAGCCGAACAACCTGTCGGCACTGGCCAAGATCGACGAGATGCATCCGCGCACCATTCGTCAGGACGGTGAGTTCCTCATCCAGCTGATCAAGCGTGCCGCCAGCCTGCCAGCCGAGCAATGGCCACAGGCCTTGCCCGAGCCTTTGCCGATCGAGGCCAGCGGCATCCTCAAGCAGCTGCGTGCCATCGGCCAGGCCGAAGGTGAGCGCCTGGGCATTGCCCCCGAGCTGATGCTGCGCAAGAAAGCCCTGGAAGCGCTGCTCAAGAGCGGCTACCCCAATGGCCCCTATCAATTGCCCGATTCGCTGCGCGGCTGGCGCCGTGAGCGCATGGGCCAGGCCCTGCTGGACAGCCTGGCAGGCGCCGGAGAGACCCGATGAAACGCATTTGCTCTATCTACAAGAGCCCCCGCAAGAACGAAATGTACCTGTACGTGCTCAAGGCCGACGGCCTGGAGCGCGTGCCCGAAGGCCTGCTGCCGTTCTTCGGCACCCCCGTGCACGCCTTCGACCTGGTGCTTACCCCCGAGCGCAAGCTGGCCCGCGAGGATATCGCCAAGGTGCTGGAAAACCTCGACAACCAGGGTTACCACCTGCAGATGCCGCCGCCGGAAGACGACTACATCGAGCATCTGCCCGAAGAGTTGCTGCGCCGTAACGACCCTGCCTGATCATGCGAGTATTGATTGCTGAGCATGATCATGCTCGATACGCCGAGATTTTGCGTGCAGCCGCGCCAGAGCTGGAGATCCTGACCAGCGGCGACTCCGCCGAACTGGCCGGCCAGGCGCCACAGTGCCCGGTGTGGCTGGGCCAGCCGGACCTGCTGGCAAGCCTGCTGCGTCAGGGCCACAAGCCGGCCTGGATGCAGTCCACCTGGGCCGGTATCACCCCGCTGCTGGCCGAGGGCCTGCCGCGCGACTATCGCCTGACCCGCGCCGTGGGCATCTTTGGCCAGGTGATGGCTGAGTACATGCTCACCTACATGCTCGGCCATGAGCGCGAGGTGCTGTCGCGCCTGGTCAGCCAGGTCGAGCGGCGTTGGGACGACCGCCCGGGGCGTACCCTGGAAGGGCGCAAGGTGCTGATCGTCGGCACTGGCGACATTGGCCAGCGGGTGGCCGAGTTCCTGCAGGCGTTTGGCGTGGTGCTGTATGGCGTTGCCAGCAGCGCCCGCGAGCAGGCGCCGTTCGTCGAGGTAGCGGCGCTGGCCGACCTGCCGCGCATGGTTGGCCAGGTCGACTACGTGCTCAACCTGCTGCCGGATACCCCGGCCACCCACGACCTGTATGACGCGGCACTGTTCAAGTGCTTCCAGCCCACGGCGCTGTTCATCAATGCCGGGCGTGGGGCGGCGGTGGTCGACGCTGACCTGGTCGAGGCGCTGAAGGAAGGGCACCTGGCGGGGGCGGTGATCGATGTCTGCCGGCAGGAGCCGTTGCCCAGGCAACACCCGTTCTGGACGGCGTGGGGCTTGCTGCTGACCGGGCACAGCTCGGCGCCCACCTCGCCGGCGGCGATGGTGCGGTTGTTTGTCGAGAATGTGCGGGCGTATGAGGCGGGGCAGGGGTTGCGAGGTGAAGTGGACTTCGCCCGGGGCTATTGATTTTATAGTGCCTGTACCGGCCTCTTCGCAGCACAAGGCTGCTCCTACAGGTTTTTCACTTTGCTGTAGGAGCAGCCTTGTGCTGCGAAGAGGCCGGTACAGCCAATGCAAGGCTTACAGGCTGAAATCACCCTCGGCAGCCAGCTCGCTCAGTGGCTTGCGCGGGCTCGGTACTTCACGCGCCTGCAGGGCTTCGTCCAGGCTGGCCTTGTCACCCAGCTTGCCAATCGCCACCATGGCATGCAGCACGTAGCCTTCCGGAACCTTCAACTCCTGACGCGCCAGTTCCTGGTCGAAGCCGGCCATGCCATGGGTGTGCCAGCCGCTGATGCTGGCTTGCAGGGCCAGGTGCCCCCAGGCGGAACCTGTGTCGAAGGTGTGCCACAGCGCCGGCTTTTCTTCAGTGGCGCCGGGTGCCGCGAAGGTGGTCTTGGAAATGACCAGCACCAGCGCCGAAGCCTGTTGCGCCCAGCTGCGGTTGAACGGCACCAGCAGGTTCAGGTAGCGCTCCCAGTTCGGCGTGTCGCGGCGGGCATACAGGAAGCGCCAAGGCTGCGAGTTGTACGCCGACGGTGCCCAGCGTGCGGCTTCGAGGAAGCTCAGCAGGGTTTCTTCGCTGATCGGCTCGGCGGTGAAGGCACGTGGCGACCAGCGGTTGATGAATTGCTCGTTGATGGCGTAATCGGCAATGCGGGGGGTGGCGCTCATGGCGGCTCCTGCAAAAGGACGGGAAACGCGCACGCTACTGCGTCGCGTCGCGACTGACAAGCGGTCTGGCTTTGCCGAAGGCCAGGCTCTAGACTGGCGCCGCCGCGCGCCGTGGCCCCAAGATGAATGCAGGAAACCCGTGTCATGATCGCTGAAAACGCGCCGTTCTGGCGGCGCAAGACCCTCGAACAACTCAGCCCGCAAGAGTGGGAGTCGCTGTGCGACGGCTGCGGCCTGTGCTGCCTGCAAAAGCTCGAGGACGAAGACGACAACAGCGTCTATTACACGCGCATCGCCTGCAAACTGCTGGATCTGCACACCTGCCAGTGCAGCGATTACCCCAACCGCTTCGCCCAGGTACCTGACTGCATCCAGCTCACCCCGGGCAAGGCCGACCAGTTCAAGTGGTTGCCGAGCACCTGCGGCTACCGCCTGGTCAGTGAGGGCAAGGACCTGCCGGCCTGGCACCACCTGGTCTGCGGCGATCGCCAGCAGGTCCATGAACAGCGCATTTCCCAGTCGGGGCGCATGCTCAGTGAACACGATGTGCACGAAGACGACTGGGAAGACCACCTGATCTTCCGCGCCAGCTGACCGGCGCGGCCCGCTGCCACGGGGAAACAAGGAGTTTCTGTATGCGTTGCCAGCTGTTGTTGCTGTTTGGCCTGATGGCCAGTTCGCCGGCCTGGGCGAAAAAGGTCGACCTCGACTACCAGGTGCGCCTGTTGCCGGCCAGTGGCCAGGCGGAGGTCCGCCTCACCTTGGCCGAAGGCAGTGCCGTGCGCAGCCTGGACTTCGACCTGGGCAAGGCCGGGGCCTACAGCGGCTTCCAGGCTGATGGCCGATGGCAACTGCAGGGCCAGCGCGGCGTGTGGCAACCGGCGGCCGGCAAGACCAGCCTCAGCTACCGCGTGCAGCTGGACCAGAAACGCGGCAGCGGCGCCTATTCGTCGCGCATCACCCCGCATTGGGCGCTGTTCCTCGGCGACCAGCTGGTACCGCCTGCGCGCCTCGACCAGCAGGATGGCACCGAGCTGGTGGCGCGGCTGGCGTTCGACCTGCCCGAAGGCTGGAAGAGCATCGAGACTTCCTGGCCGCGCATCGGCAAGGACAAGTTCCGCATCGACAACGTTTCGCGCCTGTTCGACCGCCCCACCGGCTGGATGCTCGCCGGCGACTTGGGTAGCCGCCGCGCCCGCCTGGGCGAAACCGACGTCACCGTGGCCGCACCGGTGGGGCAGGGTATGCGGCGCATGGACAACCTGACCTTGCTGACCTTTGTCTGGCCGCAATTGCAGGCGGTGTTCCCGCGCAACCCGCCGAAGCTGCTGTTGGTCGGTGCCCGCGACGGCATGTGGCGCGGGGCGATGGCCGCGCAGGGCTCGTTGTACCTGCACAGTGCCCGGCCTATGGTCAGCGAGAACGGCAGCAGCCCGTTGCTGCGCGAAGTGGTGCAACTGTTTGCGCAGATCCATGGGCGTGACGGCAGTGACTGGCTGGTGGAAAGCCTGACCGACTACTACGCCAGCGAGTTGCTGCGCCGCTCGGGCGGGGTGAGTGACGACCGTTACCAGGCCTGGCAGGCGCGCCTGAGCAAGCAGGGCGCCAAGGTCACCCGGCTCAAGGGCGAGCATGCCACCCCGGCGCAAGTGGCGCGGGGGGTGATGTTGCTGCAGGCGCTGGACAAGGAAATCCGCATCCATACCCAGGCCAAACGCTCGCTGGACGATGTGGCGCGCGGGCTGATGCGCCTGCCCAGCGTCAGCACCGAAGACTTCATACAGATCAGCGAGAACGTGCTGGGGCGGCGCTCCGAGGTGTTGCAGAGCAAGGCGTTGCGCTGAGCACCTCTTTCGCCCGTACCGGCCTCTTCGCGGGTGAACCCGCTCCCACAGGTTTCTCGTTGCCCTGTAGGAGCAGCCTTGTGCTGCGAAGAGGCAATTACAGCCGCAGACCCTCTTTGATCATACTGGCCCTTTCGCAGCACAAGGCTGCTCCTACAGGTAATGTACTGCCCTCAAGACGGCGCCGTCCCTGTGGGAGCGGGTTCACCCGCGAAGAGGCCGGCACAGGCAGTGCAAAACTCAACTGCCAGCCAACGGATCCTTCCCGGTCACCGTCACCCCCTGCGTCGCCGCGTCGGCACTGGCCCTCAACGCCTCCAGCTCTGCCGCACTGCGCTCGATGTCCGCACGCAACCGCTGGTATTCCTGGCGATGCCGCTGCCACCAGGCCTTGGTCGAACAATGCCCGCTGACCCCGCGGGCCACCGCCAAACCTCCCACCACCATCTGCAGCAAGCCGACCAGGCCGCCATGGCGCATCCCCTTGGTGAACATCAGCGCCCCCCCGGCCAGCGAGCTGACCCGTTCCAGCCCATGAACATTGTGCTGCGACGATGCCGTCGCGGAATGGATATCGAGCATGGCATGGCCTCCTCGTGAAGTGTAAGCAGCTGACCCGCTGGCCGCCGTCATCGTTCACTCGGTATGCCGAACGACATCCCCTGTCGCATAGAAGGCTCTGCCATGCGCCTTTCAAAGGAGCCGATGTCACTTATGGTCAAGTCCGTGGCGGATCCAGGCAACTTGACCGCCCCCTCGCTGGCGTACCGTGACCGGGCGCGAAGCTCATCCACGCTGGGTTTCGATCCAGGAGCTTCACGTCCCCCCACAAAGAAAACAAAAGCAGGGATCAGGATGACAATGACAAGCGCGAGTGGCGCCAGCAATCAGCTGGCGCAAGGCTTCAAGCAACGCCATGTGACCATGCTCTCCATCGCCGGGGTGATCGGTGCCGGGTTGTTCATCGGCTCCGGGCACGCCATTGCGGCGGCCGGCCCTTCAGCCATCGTCGCCTATGCACTGGCCGGCGCGCTGGTGGTGCTGGTGATGCGCATGCTCGGGGAAATGGCCGTCGCCAGCCCCGATACCGGCTCGTTCTCCACCTACGCAGACCGCGCCATCGGCCGCTGGGCCGGCTTTACCATCGGCTGGCTGTACTGGTGGTTCTGGGTGCTGGTGATTCCCATCGAAGCCATTGCCGCCGGCGTGGTGCTCAACAACTGGTTCCCGCACATCGATGCCTGGTTCTTCGCCCTGAGCATGACCGTGCTGCTGACCGCCACCAACCTGTTCAGCGTGGCCAAGTACGGCGAGTTCGAGTTCTGGTTCGCCATGCTCAAGGTCATCGCCATCGTCGCCTTCATCGCCCTCGGCGCCGCAGCCCTGGCCGGCGTATTGCCGGGGCGTGAAGTCAGTGGCCTGCCACTTCTGCTGGAGCAGCAGGGCGGCTTCATGCCCAATGGCTGGACCGCGATCATCGGCGCCTTGCTGACCACCATGTTCAGCTACCTGGGCACCGAAGCGGTCACCATCGCCGCCTCCGAATCGAAAGACCCGGCGCGCAACATCGCCAAGGCCACCCGTTCGGTGATCTGGCGCATCAGCGTGTTCTACCTGCTGTCGATCTTCGTGATCATCTCTGTGGTGGCGTGGAACGACCCGCTGCTGCCGGTACAAGGTTCGTACCAGCGAGCGCTGGAAGTCATGAACATTCCTTACGCCAAGCAGCTGGTGGACATCGTGGTACTGGTGGCGGTGGCCAGTTGCCTGAACTCGTCGATCTACATTTCGTCGCGGATGCTCTACTCGCTGAGCAAGCGCGGTGATGCGCCAGGCTTCATCCAGCGCACCTCGAAGGTGGGCGTACCACGTGCGGCGGTGATCGGCAGCACGCTGATCGGCATGCTGGCGACGATCGTCAACTACTTTGCCCCGGCCGAGGTGTTTGCCTTCCTGCTGGCCAGTTCCGGGTCGATCGCGTTGCTGGTGTACCTGGCGATTGCCTTCTCGCAACTGCGCATGCGCGCCATCCTGCAGCGGCAGAATGTCGAGATTGCCTTCCGCATGTGGCTGTACCCATGGCTGACCTATGCAGTGATCGGTTTCATCATCTTTGCCCTCGGCACCATGTTCGTCATGCCCAAGCACCGCATGGAGGTATCGCTGACCCTGGCGCTGGCCCTGGTGATCCTGGTGCTGGGGGTGATTACCAGCAAGCGGCATGCGCGGCGGGAGGCCTTGGCAACCGCGTGAAGGGATTTGTATGAATGGAAGAGAGCCACCTGCCTGCAGGTGGCTTTTTTGTTTGTGCCGGCCCTTTCGCGGGTAAACCCGCTCCCACAGGGGTACCACTGTGCTCAGGTCCTGTGGTGATCCTGTGGGAGCGGGTTTACCCGCGAAAGGGCCGGCAAATTTTGCCCATTTGTCTGATCTGGATAATTTTCTGCCCGGTTTGGCAATGCAGCCCCAAGGGGTGTTTAATCTCACCCCTGAACCCGCTGGACCCCCTGAAAACAAAGGCCCAGACAGATTTCACCGTTCATCGAAAATGCTGTAGACATATTGTCTAACAGTGCCCTATAGTCGTTATACAAATAGTAGACACAGCTCTATGACAACAAAGAAGGCCGCCATGAAAGCCACCGTCCAACCACTCAGTGCAGAAGTGCCGCAGGACCGCAAGGCCGTCCTTGCCGAAGCGCTGCGCCGCCGGATCCTCAGCATGGAACTGGCCCCGGGCGCGGTGGTGGATGAACTGGCCCTGTGCGACGAGTTCGGCCTGTCGCGCCCGCCAGTGCGTGAGCTGCTGCGCCAGATCGCCGCCGAAGGCTACATCGAACTGGAAGCCAACCGCGCGCCACGTGTCGCTGCCATGAACCACGAGTCGCTGCACAGCTTCTTCGTCGCCGCCCCGCTGATCTACATCGCCACCACCCAGCTGGCCGCCACCTATGCCAGCGCCGCCGAGATCGAAGTGCTCAAAGGTATCCAGGCCCTGTTCCGCCAGGCCATCGAAGAGCGCGACGTGGAAAACCGTGTGCTCTACAACGACGCCTTCCACCTGGAAATCGGCAAGATGGCGCACAACGACTACCTGCTGCCAAGCCTGCGTCGCCTGCTGATCGACCACACCCGGCTGGGCAAGATTTTCTACCGCCACCCGACCACCGATGACATGCAGCACGACCTCGAGATCGCCTGCGAGCAGCACGAGCAGATGATCCAGGCCATCGAGCGCCGCGACCCGCAAGCTGCCGGCCAGCTGGTGCGCGAGCACTTCGAGCTGTCGCGCCGGCGCATGGCCGAGTACGCCGCGCCGCAAGGGCTGGATGTACCGATTCAGATATGAGTTACCAAGGTCAGGCAACTGGCGCTGACCACCCGTCGACAACAAGAACCAGGTTAGTGACATGACAAGAATTAGTTCGTTACCTGCCGATGATGCCACCTGTGGCTGGTATCACCTGAGCAAGCCCCGCACGCCAAGGCCGGCCCACAGTGGCCACAGCCAGGCGCGCTGGGTGGTGGTCGGCGCCGGTTTCACCGGCCTGGCTGCCGCACGGCAGCTGGCAACGAACTTCCCGGACGACGAGATCGTGCTGATCGAGGCCCAGGAGGTCGGCTTTGGCACCTCCGGGCGCAACGCCGGCTTTGCCATCGACCTGCCGCACGACATCGGCGCCGAGGACTACATCGGCGACATCGACATCGCCAAGACCATCCTCAAGCTCAACCTGGGTGGCCAGTCCTACATCAAGGAGCTGATCGAGCGCTACGATATCGAGTGCCAGTTCCGCCACTGCGGCAAGTACCAGGCGGCCGTCGAAGACCGCGGCATCGCCGTGCTGGATGCCTACCGCCGCGGCCTGGACAAGCTCGGCCAGCCCTACGAAGTGATCGAAGGCCGCGACCTGCCCGAGCACATCGGCACGCATTTCTACCGCAAGGGCCTGTTCACCCCCGGCACCGCCCTGCTGCAGCCGTCGGCGCTGGTCAAAGGCCTGGCCGACAGCCTGCCGTCCAACGTTTCGCTGTATGAACGCACGCCCATCACCGAGGTCGACTACGGCGACAAGGTAGTGCTGCGTCATGCCAACGGTTCGATCACCGCCGACAAGCTGGTGCTCACCACCAACGCCTTCGGCATGAGCTTCGGCTTCCTCAAGGGCCGCATGCTGCCGGTGTTCACCTACGGCAGCATCACCCGCCCGCTGACCGAGGAAGAGCAGGCGCGCCTGGGCGGCAAACCCTACTGGGGCGTGATCCCGGCCGACCCGTTCGGCACCACCATGCGCCGCACCGTCGACAACCGCCTGCTGATCCGCAACAGCTTCAGCTACAACCCCGACGGGCGCAGCAACCGCAAGTACCTGGACCGCTTCGTCCAGCGCCACCGCGAATCGTTCGCCCGGCGTTTCCCGATGCTGCCCGGGGTGAACTTCGAATATACCTGGGGCGGTGCACTGGCACTGTCGCGCAACCACATGGGGTTCTTTGGCAAGTTGGCGCCCAATGTTGTCGGCGCACTGTGCTGCAACGGCCTGGGTGTTACCCGTGGCACTGTCACCGGCAAGTTGCTGGCCGACTGGCTGGCCGGCGACAAGAACGAACTGATCGAGTTCTTGCTCAACGCTCCCGGGCCTTGTGCAAACCCGCCGCAGCCCTTGGTTTCCCTGGGCTTGAACGCCAACCTGATGTGGGGGCAGTTCCGCGCTGGCAAAGAAAGCTGACCGCTGACGGCGTTGCAACTTTGAACACTTGATGCCGGTGGCGATTTAGCCGGCACGGGCACCCTTTGCCCGAAATTGATGATCGGCCAACAGGCCGGTCACCCGGGGCTGAACGCTGTTTTCAGTTTCGCGGGCACGCTCGCCTTGAATATGTGCATGTAACAGAAGTGGCAGGAACAACAATGACAAGTCCAAATGTTTCGATTGAAGATGTACCGATCAACAACTTTCACCAGTTGCTGACCCTGCGTTCCGGTGGCGGCTCGTTCGTCGATGGCTATGTATTGAGCATCATCGGCGTTGCCATGGTGCAGATGTCGGCAGGCCTCAACCTGACCAGTTTCTGGCAGGGCATGATCGCCGCTTCGGCGCTGATCGGCATTTTCTTCGGTGGCTTCTTCGGCGGCTGGTTGACCGACCGCTTCGGCCGCAAGCGCGTGTTCTTCGTCGGCCCGACCCTGTTCATCCTGGCCTCGATCGCGCAGTTCTGGGTGGAATCGGCGATGGTCCTGTTCCTGCTGCGCTTCGCCATCGGCATCGCGGTGGGCATCGAATACCCGGTGGCCACCTCGCTGCTGGTGGAGTTCCTGCCCAAGAAGAACCGTGGCCCACGCCTGGCCACCCTGACCGTGCTGTGGTTCGCCGGTGCCGCCTGCGCCTACATGGTCGGTGAAGCGATCCTGCGCCACGGTGGCGACGATGCCTGGCGCCTGGTGCTGGCCAGTGCCTCGGTGATCGGCGCGCTGCTGTTCGCGATCCGTATAGGCACCCCCGAATCGCCGCGCTGGCTGATCAGCAAAGGCCGTTCGGCCGAAGCCGAGCAGGTGATCAAGCGCGTCTACGGCAGAGATTTCTCGCTGAAGAACCTGCCGGAAGAGCCCAAGACCCGCAAGCTGTCGTTCTTCAGCCTGCTGCACTCCGGCTATGGCAAGCGCATGCTGTTCGTCACCATGTTCTGGACCTGCTCGGTGATCCCGGTGTTCGCCGTCTACGCCTTCGCTCCGAAAGTGTTGGGTGCACTGAACCTGAAAGGGGACTGGGCCGCCATCGGCTCGGTCGCCATCACCTGCCTGTTCGTGGTCGGTTGCATCATCGGCACCCGTCTGCTGAACACCATTGGCCGCCGCACCACGCTGCTGCACAGCTTCTTCTGGTCGGGGCTGGCGTTGCTGGGCCTGGGCGCTTTCAGCAACGGCAACGAGATGCTGATCCTCGCCCTGTTCGGCGCCTACGCTCTGTTTATCGGTGGCGCCCAGGTGTTGCAGCTGGTGTACCCCAACGAACTGTTCCCTACCGAAATCCGTGCCGGTGCCGTTGGCGTGGGCACCTCGATGTCGCGGGTCGGTGCTGCGGTCGGCACTTGGCTGGTGCCCATCGCCCTCGATAGCTATGGCATCGGCGCCACCATGTATGCCGCCGCCGCGGTGACCTTCGTCGGCCTGGCGTTCTCCGTTGCCCTGGCCCCGGAAACCCGCTCGCTCAACCTGCAACAAGCGGCTTCGCTGAGCTGAATTCATGACGACCCGCCGCAGCGTCGATCCGCTGCGGCCTTTACAACACTGAGCAACGCACTGGAGAACCTACCGTGAAATTCGAAGGCATCTACACCCCGGCAATCACTCCGCTGGCTGCGGACGGCTCGATCGACAAGGCGGCGTTCGCCGAGGTCCTCGAATACCTGGTCGAGTCGAAAATCCACGGCGTCATCATTGGTGGCTCCACCGGCGAGTACTACGCCCACACCACCCAGGAGCGCATCGACCTGGCCGCCCAGGCCAAGGACGTGCTGGCCGGCCGCCTGCCACTGATCGTCGGCACCGGTGGCATCCGCACCGAAGACGCTGTGGCTTTCGCCCAGCACGCCAAGGAAATCAAGGCCGATGCACTGCTGGTGGGCACCCCGCCGTACGCACTGCCGACCCAGCAGGAAATCGCCCTGCACGTCAAAGCTGTCGACGCTGCCGCCGGCCTGCCGATCATGCTCTACAACTACCCGGGCCGCATGAGCGTGAGCATGGGCGAAGAGTTCTTCGACGCCGTGGCCGACGTGAAGAACATCGTCGCCATCAAGGAAAGCTCCGGTGACATGGGCCAGTTGCACCGCCTGGCTATCCAGCGCCCGAACATCCAGCTGTCGTGCGGCTGGGACGACCAGGCCCTGGAGTTCTTTGCCTGGGGTGCCAAGAGCTGGGTCTGCGCCGGCTCCAACTTCATCCCGCGCGAGCACGTGGCCCTGTACGAGGCCTGTGTGATCGAGAAGGACTTCGACAAAGGCCGCAAGATCATGGGCGCCATGATGCCGCTGATGGACTTCCTCGAAGGCGGCAAGTTCGTCCAGTCGATCAAGTACGGCTGCGCCCTCAATGGCCTGAGCACCGGTGGCGTACGCAAGCCGCTGTATGACCTGGATGCGGCCGAGAAGCAGGAACTGCAGCGCGTGGTCACTGAACTCAAGCGCAACATCGCACAGATCACCGGAGGTGCTTGAAAATGGCCGATTTGCTGAGCAAGGAACAATACGCGGCCCTCGCCGCCGAACTGCAACTGCGTACCCAGGCGTTCATCGACGGTGAGTTCCGCGATGCCATCTCGGGCAACACCTTCGTCACCACCAACCCGGCCACCGGCAAGCAGCTGGCCGAAGTCGCCGCCTGCGATGTCAACGACGTGAACGTGGCCGTGGCCGCCGCCAAGCGCGTGTTCGAACAGGGCACCTGGTCGAAGATGCAGCCGAACGACCGCAAGCACGTGCTGCTGAAGTTCGCCCAGCTGCTGGAAGACAACGCCCATGAACTGGCCGTGCTGGAAGCGCTGGACAGCGGCAAGCCGGTCAGCGAGTGCCAGAACGTCGACGTGCCGGAAACCATCCACACCATCCGCTGGCACGCCGAGCTGATCGACAAGATCTACGACGCCACGGCCCCGACCGGCAATGCCGCCGTGACCATGGTGGTGCGCGAGGCCATCGGCGTGGTCGGCCTGGTACTGCCGTGGAACTTCCCGCTGCTGATGCTGGCCTGGAAGATTGCCCCGTCGCTGGCCGCCGGTTGCTCGATCGTGGTCAAGCCAGCCAAGGAAACCACCCTCAGCGCCCTGCGCGTGGCCGAACTGGCCCATGAGGCGGGTATTCCTGCAGGCGTGTTCAATCTGGTACCTGGCGGTGGCCGTGAAGTGGGCGAGGCCATTGGCCGCCACATGGACATCCCGATGGTCAGCTTCACCGGCTCCACCGACACCGGCCGCCTGTTCCTGAAGTACGCCGCCGAGTCCAACCTCAAGCGCATCGTCCTGGAGCTGGGTGGCAAGAACCCGGCCGTGGTCATGAACGACTGCGAGGACCTGGACGAAGTGGCCCAGTTCGTCACCGCCGGTGCGTTCTGGAACATGGGCGAAAACTGCTCCGCTTCTTCGCGCCTGATCGTGCACAAGGACGTGAAGGACCAGCTGCTGGGCCTGATCGCCAAGCACCTGAAGGACTGGAAGCTGGGCGACCCGCTGGACCCGGACAACCGCCTGGGCGCCATGGTCAGCAAGTCGCACTTCGAGAAGGTCAAGTCGTACCTGGAATACGCCGCCGAGCACAAGCTCAGTATCGTCCAGGGTGGCGAGACCGAGGACGGCGTGTTCGTGCAGCCGACCATCGTCGACAACGTTGGCCGCGACAACAAGCTGTTCGTCGAGGAAATCTTCGGCCCGGTGCTGAGCGTGACCAGCTTCGAGACCATCGACGAGGCGATCGAGCTGGCCAACGACACCGTCTACGGCCTGGCGGCCTCGGCCTACACCGGCAGCCTGCGCAATGCGCTGCGCCTGTCGCGTGAAATCCGCGCGGGCGTGGTTACGGTCAACTGCTTCGGCGAAGGGGATGTCACCACGCCGTTCGGTGGCTACAAGGAGTCCGGCTTCGGTGGGCGCGACAAGTCCATCTGGGCCCATGACCAGTATACGGAGCTGAAGACCATCTGGATCAACGCTTCGTGACCTGAGCAAGACCGGTGCTGTTCTGACGGAGTTCGGCACCTGGCCGCCCTGTGTTGTCAGTGCCGGCCTCTTCGCGGGTAAACCCGCTCCCACAGCGAATGCACAGTCTGTGGGAGCGGGTTTACCCGCGAAAGGGCCGGTCCTGCTGCCGCAGTGGCGGCTTTTTTATTACTTGAACTTGGGCCCCGAACGGGTATTCAGCCCCTTGGCCATGCGGTCATACAGCACCACATTCACCGTCGCTGCCAGGTTCATGCAGCCCTCGGTCGGAATGTAGATGGTCTCTTCGCACCACGCCCGCACATCGGCACTGAGGCTGCCGTCTTCCGGCCCGAAGATGTAGATGGCCCGGTCCGGGTGGGTGTATTCCGGCAATGGCCGCGCGCCTTCCACCAATTCCACAGCCACCGGCGTGCAGCCCAGCGGGATGATGCGCTGCAGGTCGTCGATGCCGATCAGCGGGATGTCGTAGTGCACGCGCTTGGTGTCGGTGACGAAGTCACGGGCACGCTCGTAGCGTTTGCCGGTGTAGAACACCGAATTGACGCCGTAGCAACCCGCGGCGCGCATCACCGAGCCGACGTTTTCTGCCGACTTGGGGTTGAACAGGCCGATGCAGCTGTATCGTTTGTTTGCCACGTACCGGGGCCCTTCGCGAAAAAAAGCGCGATTATACGGGCTGCCCGGTAGCAGCGGGGGGCGAATCGATGGTCAGTCTTTCTTCAGCATGCCCGCCAGCCCGGCGAACGGGTTGTGGGTGGCCTTGGCGATGCTCGGGGTGCTGGTGGAGCCTTCGCTGAAGTACTGCTGGTCGGTGTAGCGCGAGTGCTCGTTGTCGTGGCAGTACAGGCACAGCAGCTCCCAGTTGGAGCCGTCCTGCGGGTTGTTGTCGTGGTTGTGGTCGCGGTGGTGCACGGTCAGCTCGCTCAGGCGCTTGCCGGAGAACTCGCGGGCGCAGCGGCCGCAGACGTGCGGGTACATTTTCAGGGCCTTGTCGCGGTAACCCATTTCCTTGTCGCGCTTGGCATCGGCCAGGATGCGGTCCAGGCGCGCGGTGGCGGCGGCGGAAGAGGTGGAGCTCATGGTGTTTCCTTTGTTCTGATCAGGCAAATGACGGTTATGCATTGAGTCTAGCGCGCTTGCGGGGCAGGCGGACAGGCGAAAGCCGTGATTTAGGCGTAGCCTGTAGGAAGGTTCCCGACAGGAGGTTGCTGATGTTTCGCGCGATCCTCGTTGTGCTGTTGTTCGCCGGCCTGCCCATGGCCGAAGCTGCCAGCACGCCACCCCGGTTGAGCACGCCGGTGCCCGGTGCACCGGGTACCCCTACGCCTACGCCATATCCGCAGATTACCCCGAGTACGCCGCCCAAAGCCTATGACAGCCGCCCGGGGGCGCCCCTGTTGCCGCCGATGCCGGTGCCCGGGCCGCCGAAGGACCAGCCATTGCCGGGGTTGCGCCAGGACCCGCCGAAGCCGGCGGTGCAGGATGATTGACTTAGAGGGCCGTGTTGGCTTTGGGATTTTGGGGCTGCTTTGCAGCCCATCGCGACACAAGGCCGCTCCTACAGGGATCGCGCAGGATTCAGGACATGCGCGATCCCTGTGGGAGCGGCCTTGTGTCGCGAAAGGGGCGCAAAGCGCCCCCGGCTCTCTCAAGCCAGACCTAGCTCACCAAACACGAACGCGTACTCAAGGGCCACATCCTTGAGCCCCTGATACCGCCCGCTCATCCCGCCATGCCCAGCCCCCATCTCGGTCTTGAGCAGCAGCAGGTTGTCGTCGGTCTTGTGCGTACGCAGCCGCGCCACCCACTTGGCCGCTTCCCAGTACTGCACGCGGCTGTCGTTGTAGCCCGCCACCACCAGCATCGCCGGGTAGGCCTGTGCCTTCACGTTCTCGTACGGTGCGTAGGCCTTGATCCGCTCATACACCTCCGGTTCCTCAGGGTTGCCCCATTCGTCGTACTCGGTCACGGTCAGCGGCAGCTCGGGGTCGAGCATGGTGTTGAGCACGTCGACGAACGGCACTTCGGCAATCGCACAGCGGAACAGCTCGGGGCGCAGGTTGAGCACCGCGCCCATCAGCAGGCCACCGGCGCTGCCGCCACTGATGGCCAGGCGGTCGGCAGCCGTGACACCCTCGGCGATCAGGTGCTCGGCACAGGCGATGAAGTCGCTGAAGGTGTTGTGCTTGTGCTCCTGCTTGCCGGCGCGGTACCAGGCTTCGCCCAGTTCGCCGCCGCCACGCACATGGGCGATGGCAAAGGCCACGCCGCGCTCCAGCAGGCTCAGGCGCGCGTGCGAGAACCACGGGTCGAGGCTTTCGCCATAGGCGCCGTAGCCATACAGGTACAGCGGCACGGTCTGGCCCAGGTCCTGGCGGCGGCGCACCAGGCTGATCGGCACCCGGGTGCCGTCCGCTGCGGTAGCCCACAGGCGCTCGCTGACATAGTCGTCGGCATCGAACGGCCCCAGCACCGGGGTTTGCTTGAGCACCGCCTGGGCACCGCTGGCCAGCTCCAGCTGGCGTACCTGGGCCGGGCGGTTGAGTGCTTCGTAGCGCAGGCGCAGGCGTGGGCTGGCGAACTCCAGGCTGTCCTGCACGTACAGGCTGTAGGCCGCGTCGGGCAGTTCGACGCGGTAGGCCGCCAGGCCCTGCGGGCGTACCTCGATGATCGGCAGGCCGCCTTCGCGCAGGCTCAGGGTCAGCGCGCCGGCATTCAGGCTGAGGCCTTCGAGCATGATCGCGTCGCGGTGCGCTACCAGCACCTGCCATTGCTCACGGCTGGGCACCGGTGCGACCGGGGCGTGGTACAAGGCGAAGTTGATGCCGTCCTGGTTGGTGCGGATGAACCAGCGCCACTGGCCGTCGAGCTGGCCGTGGTCGGGGAAGTACTCGTGGCCTTCGACCCGTGGCGCCAGGCAGGTGAACGGTGCCTGCGGGGTTTCCGCGTCCAGTACCCAGGCTTCGCTGGTGGTCTTGCTGTTGAGCAGCAGCACCAGCTGGCGTTCGGAGCTGGTGCGGTAGCAGTGCAGGAAGAAGCGCCCGTCGGGCTCCTCGAACACGGTCTGCGCGCCTTCGTTGCCCAGGGTGTGGCGACGCAGGCGCCACGGGCGGTGGGTGTCGTCCAGTTCGGCGAAGAACAGCGTCTGGCTGTCGTTGGCCCAGGTCAGGCTGCCGTCGCAGTCGTCGAAGGGCAGGGTAGTGACGCTGCCACTGGCCAGGTCCTTCACGTACAGGGTGAAGATTTCGTCGCCGCTGGTGTCCAGGCTGTAGGCCAGCAGGCGGTGGTCGGGGCTGACGTTGAACGCGCCGAGGGACAGGAAGCCGCCATTGGCCAGGGCGTTGGGGTCGAGCAGTAGTTGCTCCTGGCTTTCATCGACCGTGTTGGAGTCGTCGGCCGGGCGCGGGCAGCGGTAGTGGCGCGGGTACTCGTCGCCTGCGGTGGTACGGGTGTAGTACAGGTAGGGGCCCCAGGGCGCCGGCAGCGACAGGTCGGTTTCCAGGATGCGGCCCTTGATCTCTTCGAACAGTTGTTCACGCAGCGGCGCCTGGTCGGCCAGGCAGGCTTCCTGGTAGGCGTTCTCGGCCTGCAGGTAGGCAAGCACCTCGGGGGTGTCACGCTGTTGCAGCCAGGCGTACGGGTCGCTGGCCTGGGCCTGGTGGGCAATCGGGGGTTGGGGCTTGGTTGGCATTGAGGATCTCTTGATTGGGGTTGCCTGTGCCGGCCTCTTCGCGGGCTTGCCCGCTCCCACAGGGACCGCACAGCTTTCAAGAACTGTGGTGTTCCTGTGAGAGCCACAGGCACTGCACAGTTTCAAGATCTGTGGTGATCCTGTGGGAGCGGGTTTACCCGCGAAGAGGCCGGTACAGGCAAACGCTGTCTGCGCCCGGAAAAGTGTTTATCATAGGCATCTCTTTGCCTGGCTTGCACGAACACCATGACCGAGAACGACTACACCCTCGCCTGGGGCCTTTACGCCGTTGCCGCCCTGGGCTGCCTGATGGTGGGCTTCAAGCTCACCGGCTGGATGTGGCGCTGGCTGCGCGAACCGCTACGGGTGGTGCTGGCGGTGCTGCTGCTGACCCCGACCATCGTCGACCCGGTCAAGGACAGTTTTGCCCCGGCCATTGCCATCACCGCCCTGGATGTCGCCTTCAAGGTCGGCAACAACGCCTGGCGCGCGGTATCCGACTTCGCCATGTACGGCATGGGCGCGTTTTCCCTGTATTTCCTTTTCGTACTGCTGCGCTTGCCGCTGGAAAAGCGCGCCCGCGAGCGCCGCGCGCAGGCCGAGGCCGCTGCCCAGCGCCAGGCTGCCGAAGATGACCAGCTTGGCGCCCAGGGCCCGCTGGCCGCAGAGCGCCGCGACCGTTACCGTGATGCGCCACCCCCTGCCGCCCCAGCCGTCTCCCGAGGCGGCGGCCGGGTCGAGCCCCGTCTGTAAGCGGAGACACGCCTATGTGCGAACTGCTGGGCATGAGTGCCAACGTCCCCACCGACATCGTCTTCAGCTTCACCGGCCTGATGCAGCGCGGCGGCCGTACCGGCCCGCACCGTGACGGCTGGGGCATCGGCTTCTACGAAGGCCGTGGCCTGCGCCTGTTCCAGGACCCGGCCGCGAGCAGCGAGTCGGAAGTGGCCAACCTGGTGCAGCGTTACCCGATCAAGAGCGAAGTGGTCATCGGCCACATCCGCCAGGCCAACGTGGGCAAGGTGTGCCTGTCCAACACCCACCCGTTCGTGCGGGAGATGTGGGGCCGCAACTGGTGCTTCGCGCACAATGGCCAGCTGGGCGACTTCAAGGGCCAGGCCAGTTTCTACCGGCCGGTGGGCGATACCGACAGCGAGGCGGCCTTCTGCGACCTGCTCAACCGCATCCGCAGCGCCTTCCCCGAGCCCGTGCCGGTGGAACAGCTGCTGCCGGTGCTGGTCGAAGCCTGTGCCGGCTACCGCGGCCAGGGCGTGTTCAACTGCATGCTTAGCGACGGCGACTGGCTGTTCTGCTTCTGTTCGACCAAGCTGGTGCACATTACCCGCCGGGCACCTTTTGGTGCGGCGCGGTTGAAGGATGTCGACCTGATCGTCGATTTTCACACCGAAACCACCCCTAACGACGTGGTCACGGTGATCGCCACCGAGGCCTTGACCGAGAACGAGACCTGGCAGCGCTATGAGCCGGGTCAGTGGGCCCTGTGGCGGCACGGCGAGTGCGTGGCGCACGGCCAAAGCTAAGGACGCGGCATGTTCAGAAGTTACCTGCGGTTGCTGTTGTTTACCTTCGGCCTGCTGGCCGGTATCCAGGTCCCGGGGCTGGTGAAGGACTACAGCCAACGGGTCGAGGCGCACCTGTTCGAATCACGCGAGGCGCTCGACGGCTTCCGGCAGACCGCCGAACGCTTCTTCAATGGTGACCTGCAGGCGCTGCTGCGGCATTACCGCAGCAGCGACGACCCGGTGTTCAACAGTGATGCCAACAGCATCGAAAGCCTGATGATCCGCAACGAACTGCTGGAAAACGAATGGCAGGCGCTGCAAGCGCCATGGGCGCAGCGTACCTGGCACGTGCTGGTACAGGCCGACCCGCAGTTGCGCGAAGAAACCCTCAATGGCTACAGCTACCAGATCCTGCTGGTGCCCGAGGCGATTGGCTGGGGGCTTGGTGCAGGGTTTGTGCTGGCCTTCGTGGTCGAGAGCCTGTTGCTGGCGATTGGCTGGGTGATCCTGGGCGGGCGGCGTGGGGCGGTGAAAGAGAGCTGGCGCTGAGCTGATTCGATTTGCCCGAGCGACGCGGTCCTTGTAGGAGCGGCCTTGTGTCGCGAAATGGCCGCAAAGCGGCCACAGGGTTCTGCAGCGCTGCACTAATTGCTGGGGCTGCTCTGCAGCCCTTTCGCGACACAAGGCCGCTCCTACAGGGGCTGCGCCAGTCGTTCAAAAGTGAGTCAGCAGGTGAAAAGGTATTCAGTCAGACCAACACGATCCGCTGCCCACCCACATCCCGCGCATACCTCTCCAGCACCTGCCGGCAAACCCCGACCACTTCATCCACCAACGCCACCCCGGTCTGCCAGGCCACCACCAGCTCCAGGCTCGGCGGCGGTTGCAGCCCCTGCAGTAATACCAGTTCACCCCGGCTCAACTCGGCATCCACCAGCGCCGGCGGCAACGCACCAATGCCAAACCCGTCGCGCAACAGCCGGGTAATCGCCGCCACCGAGTTCACGCAGTTCAGCCGCGGCGTTTCGGCCCCGGTACTCAGCAGCAGGCTCAGCACTTCCTGGTGCGGCCGCGAGTTCTTCGAGAAGGTGATGATGCGCTCACGCCCAAGCTCGGCCAGTGAGGCGTAGTCGCGGTGCTGGTGCGAGCCGGCGGCCACCACCCAACCCATCGGGTAGCGCGCCAGGTCCAGGCTGCGGATCGACTGCTCGCGCAGCAGGTCGGTCTGCAGGATCACGTCGAGAAAGCCCTTCTGCAATTGCTCGCGAAGGTTCAGTGCAGTGTCGGCCACCAGTTCGATTTCCACCTGCGGGTAACGCTCGGTCAGCTCCGCCACCAGCGCGCTCATCCAGGTGTGGATCACCGTGTCCATCACCCCGATACGGATGCGCCCGACCTTGGCCCGGTCGCTGTCCAGCGACTGCTTCATGGCCTTGGCGGTTTCCAGCATGCGCTCGGCATATTCCAGTACCTTGCCGCCCTCCGGGGTCAGGCTGACGCCGCGTGAGTCGCGCAGCAGCAGCTTCACGCCCAGGTCGGCCTCCAGCGCGGCAATGCGGCTGGACACCGAGGCCTGGGTGGTGAACAGCTTTTCCGCGGTCAGGCGGAAGCTCTTGAGCCGGGCGACCCAGACGAAGGTTTCGAGGAAGCGAAGGTTCATGATCAGTTTTTCTTGTTCCAGACCGGCGGTTTTTCTCGTTGGACGCAAATGGCGCGGCCTCTGAACAATGGCAGCCAGGCCGCGACCCCATTGTCGCCCATAAAACAATACCAACAAGCCGAGGCAAGCATGAACCCCACCGGCGTGCAGCAGCAGGTCAGTTCCCCATCTTCGTCCGGGCCTTTCGCCTGGTATCGCGACATCGACTCACAGCAGCGCCGGACGTTCTGGAGCTGCAAGATCGGCTACGGCCTGGATGGCATGGACACACAGATGCTCAGCTTCGTCATTCCGACGCTGATCATGCTGTGGGGCATCACCACCACCGAAGCCGGGTTGATCCACACCAGCACCTTGATCGCCTCGGCCGTGGGTGGCTGGGTGGCCGGCATTCTCTCCGACCGCATTGGCCGCGTGCGCACCCTGCAACTGACGGTGCTGTGGTTTGCCTTCTTCACCTTCCTCTGCGGCTTCGCCCAGAACTACGAACAGCTGCTGATCGCCCGTACCCTGATGGGCTTCGGCTTTGGCGGTGAGTGGACCGCCGGTGCGGTGCTGATTGGCGAGGTGATCCGCGCCCAGGACCGTGGCAAGGCGGTGGGCATGGTGCAGTCCGGCTGGGCCCTTGGCTGGGGCCTCACCGCCATCCTCTACGCGCTGCTGTTCTCCTGGCTGCCGGCAGAGCAGGCCTGGCGTGCGCTGTTCCTGCTGGGCCTGGTACCGGCGATCTTCGTGATCTTCGTCCGCCGCCTGGTCAAGGACCCCGAGGTATACCGCGAGGCCAAGGCGGTGGAAAACGCCGAGGCACCTGCGCAGTTCTACGAGATCTTCGCCCCGGGCATGCTCTGGACCACCGTGCGTGCGTCCCTGCTGACCACCGGCGCGCTGGGCGGCTACTACGCCATTACCTCGTGGCTGCCGACCTTCCTCAAGAACGAGCGCGGCCTGAGCGTGCTGGGCACCGGTGGCTACCTGGCCATGGTGATCGTCGGCTCCTACGTCGGCTATGTGGTCAGTGCGTACCTGTCCGACCTGCTGGGGCGCAAGAAGAACTTCATCCTGTTCGCCGTGGGCTCGTTCGTCATCGTGCTGCTGTACACGCAAATGCAGGTCAGCGACGGCGTGATGCTGTGGCTGGGCTTCCCGCTGGGCTTCTTCGCCTCGGGCATCTTCAGCGGCATGGGCGCGTTCCTCACCGAACTGTTCCCCACGCGTATCCGCGGTTCGGGGCAGGGCTTCTGCTACAACATCGGCAAGGTTATCGCGGCACTGTTCCCGCTGCTGATCGGCGTGCTCGGCCAGAAGGTACCGCTGGGCCTGGGTATCGGCGTGTTCTCCGCCGTGTCCTACGGGGTGGTGATCGTGGCGGCGCTGAGCCTGCCGGAAACCCGCGGCAAACAGCTGCAGGCGCGTTAAGGTAGGCATATGAACAACGACAACGGAGGCCGTGCGGTGGAACGCCTGCTACTCAATTGCGACATGGGCGAGAGTTTCGGCAGCTGGCGCATGGGCCTGGATGCCGAAGTCATGCCCTACATCGATTGCGCCAACATCGCCTGCGGCTACCACGCCGGCGACCCCAGCATCATGCGCCGCACCGTGGCCCTGGCGCTGGAGCACGGCGTGACCATCGGCGCGCACCCGGCCTACCCGGACCTGGTCGGCTTCGGCCGCCGCTCCATGGCCTGCAGCCCGGAGGAAATCCGCGACCTGCTGCATTACCAGATCGGTGCGCTGGACGGCATCTGCAAAGTGTTGGGCGGCCGCGTGGCCTACGTGAAACCCCATGGCGCGCTGTACAACGACATGATGGCCGACCCGCTCAAGCTGCGTACCGTACTGGAGGCAGTGGCGGCCTATGGCGGCGGCCTGCCGCTGATGCTGATGGCCACCGCCGACAACCGCGCCGCCCAGGCCCTGGGTGATGAGATTGGCGTGCCGCTGTGGTTCGAAGCATTCGCCGACCGCGCCTACACCGCCAGTGGGCACCTGGTGTCGCGGCGCCTGCCCGGCGCGGTGCACCACGACCCGGCGCTGGTGGTGGAGCAGGCCGTGCGCCTGGCCCGTGGCGACACGCTGGTGGCGGACGATGGCAGTGCGTTGAGGCTGGCGGCCAGCACCCTGTGCGTACACGGCGACAACGACAGTTCGGTTGCGGCAGTGCGGCAGATTCGCCAGGCCCTCGATGCCCTGGAGTCGCGATGAAGCCGCGTATTGAAGTTGTGGCCATCGACAGCCTGATGGTGCGCCTGTTTGATTCGATCGACGAGGGCAACATGCCGTGGATGCTTGCCGCCAGCCAGCGCCTGCGTGCAGCGTTCGGCGAGCACTTGCTGGACCTGGTGCCGTCCTACACCACGCTGATGGTGCAGTTCGACCTGCCACCGGGTGAGGCGAGGGCACTGATCATCCGTGCGCTGGAGGGCTTGCAGCCAGACACGGGCAGCGGTGGCCGCCGCCATGAGATCCCGGTGTGGTACGACGCCAGCGTCGGCCCGGAGCTGCCGGTGTTGGCGGCCCGCAGTGGCTTGAGTGAAGCAGAGGTGATCCGTTTGCACAGCGAGCGCGAGTACCCGGTGTTCGCCCTGGGTTTCGCCCCCGGTTTCGGCTTCATGGGCCTGGTGGACGAACGCCTGGCCAGCCCGCGCCTTAGCACCCCGCGCAAGCGCGTGGCGGCCGGCAGCGTCGGCATTGCCGAGCGCCAGACGGCGGCCTATCCGGCGGTATCGCCGGGGGGCTGGAACCTGATCGGGCGTACCCCGGTGCGCCTGTTCGACCGTGAACGCGAGGGCTACAGCCTGTTGCAACCCGGTGACCGGGTGCGCTTCGTGCCGGTTTCGCGCAGCGAGTTCGTGGTGTTGGGCGGTGATGTGGAGGCACAAGCATGAAGCAGTTGAAGATCGAGGCCAGTACGCCGCTGTGCCAGTTGCAGGATGCCGGGCGCTTCGGCGTACGCCACCTGGGCGTGACCCAGGGCGGGGCGCTGGACTGGGTGGCGATGCACTGGGCCAACTGGCTGCTGGGCAACCCGTTGGCGGCGCCGGTGGTCGAGGTGGCGCTAGGTGGTTTCTGTGTGGTCGCAGAGCAGGATTGTGTGCTGGCCCTGGCCGGTGCCGACCTGGATGCGCGGGTCGATGATCAGCCGCTGGCGCCCTGGCGCAGCTTTGCGTTGGTCAAGGGGCAGCGGTTGACCCTGAAGCAGCCGAAGCAGGGCGTGCGGGCCTACCTGGCAGCACCTGGCGGCTTCCTGGGCGAGGATGTGCTGGGCAGCCGTGCCACGGTCGTGCGGGAGGAACTGGGCGGTATCGATGGCCAGGGCTCTGCGCTCGGCAAAGGCCAGCTGCTGGCATTTTCCAGCGCTTCAGCGGCCTTGCGTGAGGTACCGGCAGCGCTGCGGCCACAGTACGCACAAAAGCCTGTGCTTGACCTGGTGATCGGCGCACAGATCGGTGACTTCAGCGGTACCAGCCTGTTCGAGGCGTTCAACCGCGAGTGGACGCTGGACAGCCGTGCCGACCGCATGGGCATCCGCCTGCTGGGGCCGCAGTTGGTCTACCAGGGCGCACCGATGATTTCCGAGGGGATTCCGCTGGGGGCGGTGCAGGTGCCGCCGGATGGGCAGCCGATCGTGTTGCTCAATGACCGGCAGACCATTGGCGGCTATCCGCGGCTGGGGGCATTGACGCCGTTGGCGCTGGCGCAACTGGCGCAGTGCATGCCGGGGGCGGTGGTGCGGTTCCGGGCGGTGGTGCAGGATGAGGCGTGGCGGGAGCAGCAGGCTTACGGTGCGCGTTGGCATTGAGATTTTTGGGGCTGCCTTGCAGCCCTATCGCGACACAAGGCCGCTCCTACAAGGTTACGCGATCTCCTGTAGGAGCGGCCTTGTGTCGCGATAGGGCCGCAAAGCGGCCCCATACTTACTTGGATAGATAGCGCATCCCTTCCTCCAACCCCTGCAAGGTCAGCGGGTACATCTTGTCCTCGATCAAGTCCCGCACCAGGTGGGTCGATGCGGTGTAGTCCCAGGCCTGCTTCGGGTACGGGTTGATCCAGATGATCTTCCTGAATTTTTCCATGAAACGCTGCATCCACACATACCCGGCCTCTTCGTTCCAGTGCTCCACGCTGCCACCCGGCTGGGTAATCTCGTAGGGCGCCATGGCCGCGTCGCCGACGAACACAACCTTGTAGTCATCGCCGTACTTGTGCAGCAGGTCGAAGGTGGAATAGCGCTCCGAGGTGCGGCGCAGGTTGTTCTTCCACACCGACTCGTACACGAAGTTGTGGAAGTAGTAGTACTCCAGGTGCTTGAACTCGGTCTTGCACGCCGAGAACAGTTCTTCGCAGACCTTGACGTGGGCGTCCATCGAGCCACCGATGTCGAACAGCAACAGCAGCTTCACCGTGTTGCGCCGCTCGGGGCGCATCTGGATGTTCAGCAGCCCGGCATCCCGCGCGGTGTGGTCGATGGTGCCGTCGATGTCCAGCTCTTCGGCGGCGCCTTCACGGGCGAACTTGCGCAGCCGGCGCAAGGCCAGCTTGATGTTGCGCGTGCCCAGCTCCACCTGGTCGTCCAGGTTCTTGTATTCGCGCTGGTCCCACACCTTCACCGCCTTGCCCTGGCGCTTGCCGGCCTCGCCCACGCGGATGCCCTCGGGGTTGAAGCCGCCCGAGCCGAACGGGCTGGTGCCGCCGGTGCCGATCCACTTGTTGCCGCCTGCGTGACGCTCCTTCTGCTCCTCGAGGCGCTTCTTGAACTCTTCGATCAGCTTGTCCAGGCCGCCCAGCGACTGGATCTGCGCGCGCTCCTCATCGGTCAGCGAACGCTCGAACTCCTTGCGCAGCCAGTCTTCGGGAATCAACGCCTCGATATGCCGATCGAGGTTTTCCAGGCCCTTGAAGTAGGCGGCGAAGGCGCGGTCGAACTTGTCGAAGTGGCGCTCGTCCTTCACCAGGATGGCGCGGGCGAGGTAGTAGAACTCGTCCATGTCGGCGAACACCACGCGCTTTTGCAGGGCCTGGTGCAGGTCGAGCAGTTCGCGTACCGACACCGGCACCTTGGCCGCGCGCATTTCATTGAACAGGTTGAGCAGCATGGCCCGGCTCCTGTCAGCGGTTGCCGCGCCGGCTCATGAAGGCCAGGCGCTCGAGCAGTTGTACGTCCTGCTCGTTCTTCACCAGCGCGCCGGCCAGCGGTGGAATGGCCTTGGTCGGGTCGCGTTCGCGCAGCACCGCTTCACCGATGTTGTCTGCCATCAGCAGCTTGAGCCAATCGACCAGTTCGGAGGTGGACGGCTTTTTCTTCAGGCCTGGTACCTTGCGCACGTCGAAGAACACGTCCAGCGCCTCGCTGACCAGCGACTGGCTGATGTTCGGGTAGTGCACGTCGACGATCTGCTGCAGGGTGGTGCGGTCGGGGAAGGCGATGTAGTGGAAGAAGCAGCGGCGCAGGAAAGCGTCCGGCAGCTCCTTTTCGTTGTTGGAGGTGATGATGATGATCGGGCGCTGTCTGGCCTTGATGGTCTCGTCGATTTCGTAGACGTAGAACTCCATCTTGTCGAGTTCTTGCAGCAGGTCGTTGGGGAACTCGATGTCAGCCTTGTCGATTTCGTCGATCAGCAGGATGACCCGTTCCTCGGCCTCGAAGGCCTCCCACAACTTGCCCTTTTTCAGGTAATTGCGCACATCGTGGACTTTGTCCACGCCCAGCTGCGAGTCACGCAGGCGGCTGACCGCGTCGTACTCGTAGAGGCCCTGGTGGGCCTTGGTGGTGGACTTGATGTGCCAGGTGATCAGGCGCGCACCGAACGAGGCTGCCAGCTGCTCGGCGAGCATGGTCTTGCCGGTGCCGGGTTCGCCCTTGACCAGCAAGGGGCGTTCGAGGGTGATGGCCGCGTTTACCGCCAGTTTCAGATCGTCTGTGGCGACGTAGTCGCGGGTGCCTTCGAACTTCATGGGTCTGTCCTCTGCCGTATGCCTGTCAGGGCCTCTTCGCGGGCACGCCCGCTCCCACAGGAATTGCACAAACTTCCGGATCTGTGGGGTACCTGTGGGAGCGGGCGTGCCCGCGAAGAGGCCCAACACCTGTTTTCGATTTGTCACCGACTATAACGCGGGGTTCGCCGACTGGAAACGCAGACCAGGTATTCAGTCCCTGAATGCCCCGTCACTCGATCCTAGTCGGAATCCGGCGCGTCACGCTCATACCGCGCATTGAACGCCTGAATGAACCCGTTGCGCAGGATCTGCAGAAACGCCTCGAAGGCGCTGATATCCTGCTTGTGCACGCTACCGCTGAGCTCTACCCGGGTCGCGAACTGGTTCTTCGGCTGGTTCTTCAATACCGTCTCGGTCGCGCCCACCAGCGCTTCCCAGACTGAGCGGAAGAAGCCTTTGTCCTTTTCCTGCACATCCTGCTGCCAGTCGAACACATCCACATCCCGCAACAGTGGCTTGATGTACCCATTCAATCGGCCGTTGGTCGCCTCGGCCTCTATCACCACATCGCCGTGCCCGGCATTGAAGTCGAACTTGCCGTATGCGCTGGCGAAGTCGTTGAGCTTGCGCAACTCGATACCCGTGGCGCGCAGGCGGAACTCGAAGTCGTCGAAATCGCTGAACGGGTCGAAGGTGGCGCGACTTTCCACCTTGGCATCGCCTACGATCAGCGCCGTGCCATCAAAGCTGGCATCACGTCGGCCCTTTTCGTCACGGATGTTGGTGAGGTTGCGAATACTGGCATCGAGCTGAGTGGCCTTCAGGTTGACGGGTGGCTTGGAGTTGAAGTTGCGGAAAGTCAGCACGCCTTTGTCGATGCGAACCTCGTTAAGGGTGATCGGCAGCAGTTTTTCCAGTTGCTGGCGCCAGTCGGTGCCCTGACCGGTCTGCGAGTTCTGTTTGTTGCCGCCATCGACGAAGTTGAGCTCCGGCCGGTCGAACACCACTTCGGCAACTACTGCGCGGTCGTACCACAAGGCGTGCCAGCTCACCGACAGGTCGATCAGCGGCGCGTCGAGAAACGGCACCGGTACCTTGCCGGTGGTCTTGACGATCTTCAGCCCATTGATCTGGTACGCGCCGCGCCACCAGGCCAGGTCCACATCGGCCACCTGGCCACGGTAGTCGCCCATGTCGGCCAGTTTGTCGTTGAGGTAGTCGCGCACCAGGTAGGGCAGGGCCAGATGCAGCGCCACCAACAGCACGATCAGGCTGGCCAGGCCGATCAGCGGCCAGCGATAACGGGCTCTCATCGAAGTGTCTCCAACGCAGGATATGCGGTTGACCGCAACGAGTCCGCGTCAGTTCGAACAGGCTTTACGGGCCACCGGCCCGGGCTTACCCTTGAGGTCTTTCCCTGCTTTTTTTCATGCCAAGGACCCCTGCCATGAGCCGTATCTTTGCAGACAACGCCCACTCCATCGGTAACACGCCGCTGGTGCAGATCAACCGCATTGCCCCGCGCGGCGTGACCATCCTGGCCAAGATCGAAGGGCGTAACCCGGGCTATTCGGTCAAATGCCGCATCGGCGCGAACATGGTCTGGGACGCCGAAAGCAGCGGCAAGCTCAAGCCGGGCATGACCATCGTCGAACCCACCTCGGGCAACACCGGCATCGGCCTGGCCTTCGTCGCCGCCGCCCGTGGCTACAAGCTGATGCTGACCATGCCCGCCTCCATGAGCCTGGAGCGCCGCAAGGTGCTGAAGGCGCTGGGGGCCGAGCTGGTGCTGACCGACCCGGCCAAGGGCATGAAGGGCGCCATCGAGAAGGCCAACGAAATCGTCGCCTCCGACCCGGCCCAGTACTTCCTGCCGGGCCAGTTCGAAAACCCGGCCAACCCGGCGATCCACGAAAAAACCACCGGCCCGGAAATCTGGAACGACACTGACGGCGCGGTCGATGTGCTGGTGGCGGGCGTCGGCACCGGCGGCACCATCACCGGTGTTTCGCGCTACATCAAGCATACGCAGGGCAAGGCGATCCTGTCGGTGGCGGTGGAACCAGTGGCATCGCCGCTGATCAGCCAGACCCTGGCCGGCGAAGAGCTCAAGCCCAGCCCGCACAAGATCCAGGGCATCGGCGCAGGCTTTGTGCCGAAGAACCTCGACCTGTCGATCGTCGACCAGGTGGAAACGGTGACCGACGAAGAGTCCAAGGCCATGGCCATCCGCCTGATGCAGGAAGAGGGCATCCTCTGTGGCATTTCCTGTGGTGCGGCGATGGCAGCGGCCGTGCGCCTGGCCGAAAAGCCGGAAATGCAGGGCAAGACCATCGTCGTGATTCTGCCGGACTCCGGTGAGCGCTACCTGTCGAGCATGCTGTTCAGCGACATGTTCAGCGAGCAGGAAAACCAGCAGTAATGGCCTTGCCGCTGATCCCGCGCAACGTTCGGCGGCTTGGTTTATTGCAAAATCTTCATGATTGAGTTGCTGCCAGGGCTGTTTTTACCCTGGCGGCATCAGTTTATGATGGCAGGATGATTTATCGGAGTGCAGGGCGCGCAGCCCTGTTTCTTCCTCAAGGAGTGAAAGCATGACCTTTTCCTTTGCAGCCAAGGCGGGTGTCTTGCTGGTGTTTTTTGGCAGCGTGCTGTTCGTGCACCTGCGCGGCAAGGCTCGCTTGCCGGTGTTGCGCCAGTTCGTCAACCATTCGGCGCTGTTCGCCCCTTATAACAGCCTGATGTACCTGTTTTCCGGCGTACCGTCCAAGCCCTACCTGGACCGCCAGCGCTTCCCCGAGCTGGACGTGCTGAAGGACAACTGGCAGGAAATCCGCGAAGAGGCCATGCGCCTGTTCGACGAGGGCTACATCCGCGCCGCCGAGAAGGATAACGACGCAGGCTTCGGTTCGTTCTTCAAGAAAGGCTGGAAGCGCTTTTACCTGAAGTGGTACGACAAACCGTTGCCTTCTGCCGAAACCCTTTGCCCGCGTACCGTCGAGCTGGTCAGCAGCATACCCAACGTCAAGGGCGCGATGTTCGCCCTGCTGCCCGGCGGCAGCCACCTGAACCCGCACCGCGACCCGTTCGCCGGTTCCCTGCGCTACCACCTGGGCCTGTCCACCCCCAACTCCGATGCTTGCCGCATCTACGTCGATGGCGAGGAATATGCCTGGCGTGACGGTGAGGACGTGATGTTCGATGAAACCTACGTGCACTGGGTCAAGAACGAGACCGACGTTACCCGGGTGATCCTGTTCTGCGACATCGAACGCCCGCTGAGCAGCCCACTGATGACCCGCATCAACCGCCAGGTCAGCGCCTTCCTCGGCCGTGCCACCGCGCCGCAGAACACCGACGACGAGCGTGTGGGCGGGATCAACCAGGCCTACGCCTGGAGCAAGCGCTTCAGCAACCGGATCAGTAGCCAGGTCAAGCAGTTCAAGCGCGCCAACCCCAAGGCCTACCGCGTGCTGCGGCCGGTGCTGGCGGCGGTGGTGGTGTACCTGTTGTATCACTGGTTGTTCTGATTTCTGCCTGTTGGGGCTGCCTTGCAGCCCATCGCGACACAAGGCCGATCCTACAGGTGATTGCGTACTCCTGTAGGAGCTGCCTTGTGTCGCGATAGGGGCGCAAAGCGCCCCCGGCGCCCTCTCAGCAAACCACTCAGGCAAGACCCTCCAGCAAACCGTCCGCTCGCACGATATCGACTATCACCTGTTCATCTACCGCGTACACCCCCCGCGATGCTTTCCAGACCAGATTCTTGTCCTGCAAGGCGATAAGCGCTTGCTGCACCCCCGGTACCTCGGCCTTCACTTCGCTCGCATCCACGCCAGCCTGTTCCATCGCTTTGGCGTACAGTGCCAGGGTCGGGGCCTCGAACGGCGCGTAGTCGTTCCCCTTTGCGCACATGACACGTAGAACCGCAGCCTGGATAGGCGTGAGGCTGTGGATCACCTTTTTCAGGTTTGCGTTCAAGTCATTGGCTTGTGCCTGAACAAGCTCTCTGAAGCGTGCCGGAATGGCCTCGGGTTCAATGCCGAAGTCGAAGCGGATTTCATCCGCGGCCGCACCCAATAGCTCTGGGCGATAGCCGCTTTCCTTGAAGAGCTGAAACACCTCCGTTGTATCGAGTGCGCATGGCAGGTCGATATTGGCGCACAGCCAGTCGATGAAGTCCTGGTCCAGGGTCGGGAACTGCACCATGGAGGCGCCGAAGAACGCCTGGTCCTTGCTGTTGCGCAGCATGGCCAGCTTGTCCCGGTTTGAACCGGTGCAAACGATGCGCAAGCCATGGTGCTTCGAACTGTTGAGTTCGTCTCTGGCTGCCTTGAGGGCGAACAGCGCCGCTATTCCTTGCTCGGTCGTGATTGCATGCTGTGCTTCGTCGATGATCAGCACGATGATCTTGCGGGACTCATCGGAGAGCGCCGCAAGGGCGGTGGTCAGGTCGACATCTTGCCCCAGCCCGATCTTGTCCACGCTGAAATTCAGGCCGCCGACAGTGACCTTCTCCATGCCAGATGACTTTGCCAGCCGCGTGATGAAGCCTTCGTTACGCCCGACCGCCTCACGCACCGCTTCTACGATGACTTGCCCGGGATCTTTGGTCAGGTCTTTCCACAGATCGGCATACAGCACAATGGCCCCGGCTGTTTCGAGGGCAGGGCGCAGGTCTTCGCGGGCAAAGGTGGATTTCCCGGTACGTCGTGGCGCAGCGAGAAACACACCAGAGCTTGCTGCGCTGCCCACGGCGACTTGCAGGATCAATTTCGACAGGCGGGACGCAAGCGCCGGGCGGTGATAGACAGTTTCAGGCATCTCGGCCCCTCCGTTTCAATTTATAGTCGATTATAGATTGATTATAGAGGCATTATAGATCTGACAGGGGCGGTGTTTATAGGGAATTATAGACAGACTATAGAGCGATTATAGATTGTGGTTGATGAGGGGGCGCGCAGCCCCCCTTTGCTGCCTCAAGCCGGCTCCAACGCCTCCACCACTTTCCCCCGGCTAAGGTGCACCACCTTGTCAGCCGTATCGAAGTACCGGTCATCATGCGAAATCACGATGATGGTCTTGCCCAAACGCTTCAGGTCCGGCAGCAGCTCGGTGTAGAACACCCGGCGGAAGGTCGGGTCCTGGTCCGCTGCCCATTCGTCGAACACCAGCACCGGCCGCCCGTCCAGCCAGGCATTGACCAGTGCCAAGCGCTTGCGCTGGCCGGTCGACAGGTCGGTGGTGGTAAAGGCACCATCGCGCACGCTCACCTTGTGGGCGATCTCCAGCCGCTCCAGGTAGCGTGTGGCATCGCTGGGCAGGCTGTGTTCATGCTCGGGCAGGTCGTCGAACAGGTAGTAGTCGGCGAATACCGTGGTGAACAGCTGGCGATAGTCATCCAGCCCCTCCGGGCCGACGGCCTTGCCGTTCAGGCGCACTTCGCCGCGTTGCGGGGTGTACAGGCCCAGCAGCAGCTTGATCAGCGAAGTCTTGCCGCAGCCGTTCTCGCCGACGATGAACAGGATCTCGCCCGGTTCGATGCTCAGGTTCACCGGCCCCACGCGGAACGGCTCGTTGCCGTCCACCGGCGGGTAGGCGTACTCGACGTTGTGCAGCTCCAAGTGCGCGCTGGCCGGGGCGGCGCGCTTGACCGGCGGCTCCAGCAGCAGGTGCGGCTCGGGCGAGGAGAAGCGCTCGGACAGGTCGGCAATGCGGCGGAACGCCACCTGGGCGCGGCCGAGGATAGGCAGGTTGCCGATCAAGGTTTCCAGCGGGCCTTTCATGTACAGCAGCACCAGCACGAAGCCGCTCATCACCGCCGGGTCGTTGCTCGGCCATAGCGATTGCAGGGCCAGGGTCAGGCCGATGACCACGAAGAACAGCATCGACCCCAGGCTCTTGGCCGCGACGAAGATGTTGATGGCGCGGATATGGGTGTTGGCGATGAAGTCGGCGGTGCCCTGGATGTTACGGGTCAGCATGGCGTGGCGGCGGCGGCGGTCGATGCGCAGCTCCTTGGCGCCCTCGGCGATGGCCGAGTAGTGCTTCTGCAGGTTGTCTTCGGCATCGCGGGCGGCGTTGAAGCCGGCCACGCCTTTCTGCCTGGCCACGTATTGAATGCCACTGCCAATGCCGATGGCCGCCAGGGTGATGAGGAAGATCGGCCACGACAGCCAGGCCAGGTAGGCCATGCAGCCAGTCACGGTGGTGAGCGAGATGGCCAGCGGGGCGAAGGCGAAGGCAAAGTCGCTGATGGTGTCGACGTCGCGGGTCAGCACCGGGATCAGGCGATGGGTGCGGTAGCGCTCGATCTGCTCGATCGGCGCTGACAGCACCTTGGCGCCGAGGTCCTTGCGCAGCCTGGCGATGACTTTCTGCCCAACGTAGTTGGTGCCGCTGTCGGCCGCCACGCTGCTGACCAGGGCCAGCACGCACAGGCCGGCGAAGGCCAGGATCACGCCCTGGCTCATGCCGCCAGCGGCATGCAGGCCCTGGTTGACGGTGGCCAGCAGGGCGGTCACGGCCAGGCCGCCGAGCATGCCCAGCAGCACCGAGACGATTACCGCCGGGCGGTAGGGTTTCAGCAGGCCCAGCAGTTCGCGGATGGCCCCGGGGGAGGAGGTTTTCATGAAGCGTGATCTCGCTGGTGAGGTGGGGGCGGGGTCAGCTGCCTAGGGTCAGGGAGCCTTTCATCAAGGTGCCGTGGAATGGGAACGAGCAGTAGAAGCTGTACGCGGTACCTGCCTTCAGCGACCGGACGTCGAGGCTGATGCTGTCTGTTTCACCGCCGCCGATCAGGCGGGTGTGGGCGATCACCCGGGGGTCGCCGGGCTTCACGTAGTCCAGTGCCTCGCCGGCTTTCTGGCCGTCGTCGAGCACGCCTTGCATGTCGGCCTGGGTACTCAGCACCCAGTTGTGGCCCATCACGTTCTTCGGCATGTCGCCAGGGTGGGTGAGCGTGACGGTGAACACGGCGCAGGCCTTGGGCACGGTGATGGCGGCCTTGTCGAAGGTCATCTGGTCGGTGCCATGGATTTCCACGGCGCATGGCTCTGCCGACCACGCGGCAGGGGCCACGGCGAGCAGGGCGAGGAGCAGAAGCTGGCGAGTCATGTACGGTTCCTGGGCGATAGAAGGGTGCACATCGTTCAGACGAACCGGCGCGCGCCGGCTTTACCTGTGTGTGCGGCCCAGGTGAATTTCCCCATCGCCCGCTCGTTCATTCAGTCAGGCGCCGACATGGCGCACATCCCGATTTCGCCGCCTATGCGGCCCTGGCCTGAGGTGACCGGACATGAGTGAACTGCTGAGCTTTGCGATCGAACCCCTGGACGCCGCACGCGGCAACCTGCCATTGCTGGTGCGCGCGCCGGAGCCGGGTATCGACCTGCTGGAAGCCTTTGCCGAGTTGCAGCCGCTGGTGGACCGGCACCTGCTGCAGGCTGGCGGCATCCTGTTTCGCGGCTTCGAGGTGGGTGGTGCCGAAGCTTTCCGCCAGTTCGCCGCTTCCTTCGGGCACCCGCTGCTCAACTACGAGTTTGGCTCCACCCCGCGCAGCAACGTGACCAAGGGCGTGTACACCTCCACCGAGTACCCGGCGCACCAGAGCATCCCCCTGCACAACGAGCAGGCCTATACCCTGGAATGGCCGATGAAGATCTGGTTCTACAGCGTGATCCCCGCCGAGACCGGTGGCGAGACGCCGATTGCCGACAGCCGCGAGGTGTACCGGCGCATGCCGGCGCGCATTCGTGAGCGGCTGGTGGAGAAGGGGCTGATGTACGTGCGCAACTACGGCAACGGCCTTGATGTGGAATGGTCGCAGGTGTTCAACACTGAAGACCCGCGCCAGGTCGAGGCCTATTGCCGGGCGCATGCCATCGAGTGCATCTGGAAGGATGACGGCGAATTGCGCACCCGCCAGCGCTGCCAGGTGGTGGCGCGCCACCCGGTGACCGGGGATGACGTGTGGTTCAACCAGGCGCACCTGTTCCATGTGTCGAACCTGCAGCCAGAAGTGCGCGAGTCGTTGATGGACATCGTCGAGGAAGAGGACCTGCCGCGTAACGTGTACTACGGCGACGGTACGACCATCGAGGATTCACTGCTCGATGAAGTGCGCGGGGTGCTGGACGAATGCACCATCAGCTTCCCTTGGCTGGAGAACGATGTGCTGATGCTGGATAACATGCTCGCGGCGCATGCGCGGTCGCCGTTTACCGGCAAGCGCAAGGTGGTGGTGGCGATGGCGCAGGGGTATAGCGAGGGGTTGGGCTGACAGGTGTATGCCTTGGGTTTTGCAGCGCCTGTGAGATCGAGCGCCGCCCGCGCGGCGCTTCGCAGCACAAGGCTGCTCCTACATCTGTTTCGGACCAGTAACGCCTGTGCCAGTGCACGCGACCGCCTTGTTTTTCTGACACGATATCGAGGTGAACGCCAAGGGGCCGCGTGCTTGTATCGCAGGAATAAATGGCCCGAAACAGATGTAGGAGCAGCCTTGTGCTGCGAAGCGCCGCGCGGGCGGCGCTCGATCTCATAGGCGCTGAACCTGTCATGGCGAACGCCTGTCAGCCCAGATGCATTCCCCAGACATGCCTCCTGCAGCCTTCAAAAATCCCAGACTCTTCCTACGCCTCGGGACTGGCAACTCCACCCCCTGCGAAATACCCTACAACCTCTGTCGACACGCGTCTGATTGTTCCTGCAAATCCCGCACTCTAGGCTTTGCCCGTCGCTGACGGTTCAGCGATCGGGTGTGGAAACCTGCAGCAAGCATTTCAGGTTATGTCGTTCATGGCGGCTGTACCCGGGAGGCCTCGTGCCTACCGAGTTTCTCTGAATGCACTCGGGTTTCCACCCCGTGTACAGCCGCCACCCTTCGTGTGGAAACGGAAGAGGCGGTCAACGAGCATTCAGGAAAACCCATGACCGACGAAACCAAAACCACCCCCGGCGTTACCTACTTCTACCAAGGCGAAGGCCAAACCCATCCGCTGTTCCGTATCGCTGAGGGCATCCCCTGCCGCAGCGCCCGAGAGCAAGCCTCGGAGTTGATGGGCTATGCACGCGACTTGTCACTGACCGGCTTGATGGATGGCGATCAGCAGATGCTCTGGGCTTCGCATTACTTCGCAGCCATGGCCAAGGCGCTGCTGGATGATGCCGAGTTGGGTTTGCTGCGCTGATCCTTGTATTGGCTGGGCTGGCCCTTTCGCGACTAAAGCCGCTCCTACAGGGATTGTGTATGCCTCAGGTTATGCAGAATGCCTCAGGCTGTGCACAACTCCTGTGGGAGCGGGCGTGCCCGCGAACACCGGCGCAGCCGGTACCATACAATCAGTGGCAAACCGATCTTTACGTCATTTAGTGGTTGGCATAATGAGAAATTAGTGCAAGTAGAGCGGCGGAGGGCGACCAGCTGATAATTAGGTAATGGTGATCAGCTTCGATGTAGAGACTGCGTGAAGTCGGTGTTTTTGAGTGCGCTGGTTTGCTTGAGGTTCGGTGTTATATGAAAGATTTGAGTTCATCTGTTTTGTCTCTCAGTCTAGCAGTTTCATCAGGTAATAGATGGCTATCCAAGCGATGCCAATGGTGTTTAGTGATGATGCAATAAGGATTTTTCTTCTTAACTTCTCAGGGAATTGTAAATGGTCTTGCTCATCCAATAGCCCGCTGCGAATGCTTGAGGCGGGGGACCCAATGGCGCCAGCGATTACAGAAATAACTAGAATTCTGGAACCTATTTTTTTCTCTCCCCACATGCCGGTCGCAAATGGAAGGCACGCGCTCCGTTGGAGTGCTGAGGTCATTTCTTTATATTGGCGAGAGCACGCAATGTGAAGGTCAGATACAAGCCCGATTAAGGCGAGGCAGATAGGAGTGCCTAACAGAAATAGTCTTAGTTTTACATCAAGATGCTCAATCATTTTGAAAATCTCGAAGCTCTGTTGTGGTTATATTATGAAATAGTTTATGATTAGCCAGCTGAAACCGGCGGTGTTAAGCCATGATGCGATAGTGATTTTGGATTTCAGATGTTTAGGGAGCTGCTCAAAATCCCGGGCATCAAGCGAGCCTTTTCGAATGCTGGAGTTTGGCAGTGTGATAGCACCCGCTATCATGAACGTTACCAGCATTCTTGAACGTACACTTTTATCTCCCCAAAGTCTGACGGAATATGAGAGGCATGGGCTTCGGTGGAGTGCTGCGGTCATTACTTCATATTGACGAGAGCATGCGATATGAAGATCCATCGCGAGTGCGGTTAGGCAGAGGCAGAAAGGGGAAGCGACTAAAAATAGTTTTAGCTTGATGTCGAGATGATCAATCATCTTGAAAAGCCTCGAAAATTATTTCGCCGATTTTTTCACCGCCTTTCATGCCTGCAAGGCTTCCCGCCAATGCTCCTCCGCCAGTGATAACTATTCCGCATACCAAGCTCGCAGGACCTGCTCTCCAACAAACTTGGGTTGCGGCCTTCCTCCCATCTTTGCGCCAAACCATCCCCCGGCTAAGCCGCCAGAAAAATTTCCCGCTTCAGTAACTCGGACTTTTTCACAGGCCTTTGTATTGCCAGCCTGGCATACTTCGGAGACTTTTATTGCTGAGCCAATTCCGCCAACAGCAATACCGATGCGCCCTCCGTGTTTCAAGTATTTAGCCATTTTGGCCAGCTTGTTTAAGTGTGTCGAGTAGCCAGGGATATGTCCTGGGGCGCCAGCTTTGCTCCAATGGTGCACCAAGCTTCTCGATGAGATTCCCAAGTCCCGTCGTAGGCTTTCATAGTTGCCAAGGTTGAGGTGTTTGTTCAGAACAGTCGCATTCAGGTTTGTGCTTAATTTTTTGAACAGTTTTTGACGTTCCGAAAAAAACTCTGGATGGCGAAGATGCCCATGCTTGATGAATTGCTGTCTATGCAGGTCTTCAATTTTTTGTAATGTGACGCTGATTTCATCCAACGATTTGGCAACCATCGCCTCGGTCACCCCCATCGCCAAGCTCACATCGCTGAGTAATCCGGCAATTTCGGCCTGATGGCGCACCAAGAAGTCAGCTTCTTCCGCTGTGAGATCTGCCAAGTCCTCCCGCGCCTGTTTCGCCGCACTCATCGCAAAATTCTCTTCCCGAGTGCACACCGGGCGCCTCAAACCATCGCCAATGACAAAGATCTCGCCCGCCTTGAACCCCTGCTGATAGGTCGGGTTCAGCCGCTCCAGAATTGACCGAGGCAGGTTGGCCTGCGGCGCGCCCAGCTCTGCCAGGACTTCCTCGTATGACATGCAGCGCGGAACGATGTAGAAGCCGGGCTCCATGCCTTGAGGAGTGGGCGAGGGCTGAACCACCTCAGGCTGATAGGTACTTCTTGCCGGGTTACCCGTCCGGGCCTGTGCTGGTGCCTCACGAACAGGCTCAGGTGCGGGTGCCCTGCGCGAAGCCGGAGGTGCGTACCCACTTGCAACCAGGCGATTGCTGCCCTGTGGGCATCCGCATTGCACAAGTGCTCCGTCCAGAGCCGTGGGAATACCATCCTGCCGCCAGCGGACTTCGCCCTCGACGATGGTGCCCGCTTGTCCACATAGCGGGCAGGGTGTGGTCGGGTCGCCTTGAAGTAGCCAGTCGCGGCCATGCACACGGCCCCTGGCTTGGCTGGCAATGCAGATGGCGCCTGTGGTGGTCTCGTCGCCGTCCAGGCCTTGGTATCGGCCGAAGATGTTCATGCGCATGCTCATGGCTCGCCTCTTTTTAAGGTGGAAGCCAGGAACCTAGCAGGCGGTTGGCGGGTATTTTCGGGGTGGTGGGGGTTTAGGAAGGGTCCTACAAGGGATAGAGATTTGGACTACGTTATTTTATTGATGGCAATGCCGGCCTCTTCGCGGGCATGCCCGCTCTCATAGAACAACACATGACTCATTGGTTTGGCGAGGTTCTGTAGGAGCAGCCTTGTGCTGCGAAGAGGCCGGTACTGACAAAGCCTGTCTGTTGCTTGTACCGGCCTCTTCGCAGCACAAGGCGGCTC